>NZ_JBTOLC010000047.1:0-43178 GCF_054551825.1 Streptomyces sp. L500 | reverse complement strand
CCGACCGGGCCTTCGTCGTTTCACCCCTCCGGGGCGGGGAAGCGCAGGCGGAAGCACGCGCCGCCCCCGGGGGCCTGTTCGGCGGAGAGCTCGGCGCCATGGGCGCGGGCGATCTGGCGGGCCATGGCGAGCCCGAGGCCGGAGCCGGGCAGGGCGCGGGCCTGCCGGGAGCGGTAGAAGCGGTCGAAGACGTGCGGCAGGTCCTCGGCGGAGATCCCGGGCCCGTGATCGCGGACGGTGAGGTCGAGCGTTCCGCCGGCGCGCGCGAGACGGACCTCGACCACGGCACCGGGCGGGCTGAACTTGGCCGCGTTGTCGAGCAGGTTGGACAGCAGCCGGGCCAGCCGGGCCGGTACGCCCGGGACCGTCGCCTCGGCGAGGTCCGTCGTGAAGACCGCGCCCGGCCAGTGGCCGCGCGCTACGGCCGCGCAGCGCTCGGCGAGGAGGTCGAGGCGGACCTGTTCGACGAGCGGGCGCGGCTCCTCGTCGCGGGCGAGCTCGATGAGGTCGTTGACCATGCCGGTCACCTCGCGCATCTGGCGGCCCAGGGCCTCGGCGGCCCGTTCCCGCTGGGCGGGCGAGAGCCGCTCGGCGCGGGCGAGGAGCTCGGCGTTGGTGCGCAGCGCGGTGAGCGGGGTGCGCAGTTCGTGGGAGGCGTCGGCCACGAGGCGGCGCTGGGCGGCGACGGCCTCCTCCAGTTCGCCGAGCATGGTGTTGAAGCTGGCGGCGAGGCGGGTGATCTCGTCCTCGCGGCGGGCCTGATGCGGGGGAAGTTCGATGCGGTGGGCCGGGTCGCGGGTGGCGGCGATGCGTTCGGCGGTGGCGGTGAGCCGGGTCACGGGCCGCAGCGAGGTCCGTGAGACCACATAGCCGAGCGCGGCGGCGAGCAGCACCCCGGCGCCGCCGACCCAGCCGAGGTACCAGCCGGCCTGGCGTACGCCCTGGTCGACGGCGTCGGAGCGGGCGGCCACCTGCAGGGCGTGGCCTTCGCGGCCCGGCAGGGGCGTGGTCAGCATCCGCATGGGCCGGCCGTCGTGGGTGATGTCGCTGTAGTACGCGCCGAGGGTGCCGGCGGCGACGCGGCGGGTGGCCCCGGTGACGGGCAGCGCGAGGCCCCGCTGGCCTGGGGCGGCGGGGTCGGCGCGGACGATCTGGGCGCAGGCGGGGGCGGCGCGCCAGGCGCACTGGTCGTACAGGACGCCGCTGTCGGCGCCGCCGCGGCTCTGCTGGGAGATCAGGCCGGCCTGCTGCTTGAGCTGGAGGTCGAGCTGGCGGACGAGTTCGTAGCGGATGACGACGTAGGCCGCGCCCAGGACGCCGAGCGCGACGAGCGCGACGGCGGCGGAGGTGACGAGGGCGAGGCGGGCGCGCAGGGTGCGGCCGCGGAGCGGGGTGATCATCGCTCTGCCAGCCGGTAGCCGATGCCGTGCACGGTGTGGACGAGGCGGGAGGCGCCGCCGGCCTCCAGCTTGCGGCGCAGGTAGCCGATGTAGACGGCGAGGGAGTTGGACTCCGGACCGAAGTCGGCGCCCCACACCCGCTCCTGGATCACCTCGCGCGGCAGTACCTGCCCGGGGTGGCGCAGGAACACTTCCAGCAGCGCGAATTCGGTGCGGGTGAACTCCAGGGCGGTCCCGGCGCGTTCGCCGGTGCGGGTGAGGGGGTCGACGGTGAGGTCGGCGAAGGCCAGCTCCGGCGGGGCGTCGGCGGTGCCGGGGGCCGGGGTGGCCCGGCGCAGCAGGGCCCGGAGGCGGGCCAGGAGCTCGTCGAGGGCGAAGGGTTTGACGAGGTAGTCGTCGGCCCCGGCGTCCAGGCCGGCGACGCGGTCGGAGACGGCGTCGCGGGCGGTCAGGACGAGGACGGGGGTGCGGTCGCCGAGCTCGCGGAGGCGGCGGCAGACGGCGAGGCCGTCGAGGACGGGCATGGCGAGGTCGAGCACGATGGCCCCCGGCGGGGTGGCGGCGACGGCGGAGAGCGCGGCGAGGCCGTCGGCGGCGACGCGGACCGCGTAGCCCTCGACGGCCAGGCCGTCGGCCACGGCGGCCCGGACGTCGGGGTCGTCGTCGACGACGAGGACGGACGTCGGCTCGGACACGGCGCGCCTCCGGCGGGGTGCGTACGGGATCTTGTGCGGTCCCCCACGATGGCACGCGCTGTCTGAGAGGGCTCTTAGGGGCGGGGGCGGGCCCGCGCTGACGCGCGTCGTCCTCAAACGCCGGACGGGCTGAATTCAGCCCGTCCGGCGTTTGAGGACCGGGGGCCCGGGGGCGGAGCCCCCGTCAGGACCACTTCGTGCCGGTCAGCCGCTCGTACGCCTCCACGTACTTCTCGCGCGTCCGCTCCACCACGTTCTCCGGGAGCGGGGGCGGGGGGAGTTCGCCCGTGCGGTCCCAGCCGGAGGCCGGGGAGGAGAGCCAGTCGCGGACGTACTGCTTGTCGAAGGAGGGCTGGGGGCGGCCCGGGGACCAGGTCTCGGTGGGCCAGAAGCGGGAGGAGTCCGGGGTGAGGACCTCGTCGGCGATGACGAGCGCGCCCTGGTCGTCGAAGCCGAACTCGAACTTCGTGTCGGCCAGGATGATGCCCCGGTCACGGGCGATGTCGCGCGCGCGGCTGTAGACGGCGAGCGTCGCCTGGCGCAGGACGGCCGCGGTCTCGGCGCCGACCTGGCGGGCGACCTCCTCGTAGGAGACGTTCTCGTCGTGCTCGCCGACCGCCGCCTTGGTGGCGGGGGTGAAGATCGGGGAGGGCAGCTCGGAGCCGTCGTCCAGGCCCTCGGGGAGGGCGAGGCCGCAGACGGTGCGGCTCTCGCGGTACTCGGCGAGGCCGGAGCCGGTGAGGTAGCCGCGGGCCACGCACTCGACGGGGAGCATGTCCAGGGAGCGGCAGATCAGGGTGCGGCCGGCCCAGTCGGCGGGGGCGCCGGCCGGGAGGTCCGTGGAGAGGACGTGGTGGGGCACCAGGTCGGCCAGGCGGTCGAACCACCACAGGGAGAGCCGGGTGAGGATGCGGCCCTTGTCGGGGATCTCGGTGGGCAGCACCCAGTCGTAGGCGGACATGCGGTCGCTGGCGACCATCACCAGACGGCCCGCCTCGTCGCGGTACAGGTCGCGGACCTTGCCCGTGTGGAGGTGCGTCAGCCCCGGCACCTCGACGGGCTTGGGCTTCTCGACGAATCCGGACACGCGGCCTCCTGTTGGTTTGTCCAAACACCTCGATTCTGCCGTACGCCACTGACGGACGGCCGGGAGGGGTCAGCCTCGTTTGCAGATGCGGTCCAGGAGATTGGCCGTGGCCCGCTGGATCCGGGGGTCCGTGTGGCCGGGGCGGTCGAGGGCGGGCGACCAGGCGAAGGTGCCGGAGGCGAAGACGATGGCGCCGCTGGGGGCCCGGTAGACCGAGGTCTCCTGGTGGCGCTTGGCGCCCTCGCCGTCCAGGTAGGGCGAGTGGGCGAGGAGGATGCGGCGGGTGTGCTCGGGCAGGGCCGTACGGGGGAAGTAGCGGTCGGCCTCGCCGGCGACGAGGCCGGGCAGCTCGTCGCCCTCGCCGGCGCCGGTGGCCTCCCAGAGCCAGTGGCCGGCGTTGCGCACGACCATCGGGGCGGGCTCGGGGACGCGGCCCGCGTACTGGATGCCCAGCAGTTGCTGTTCGGGGGACGCCATGTCGCGCCAGAGGGCGGAGCGGCCGGGGCCGCGGCGTTTTCGGCAGGTGAGCAGCTGGTGGGGGCCGGCGGGCGAGGGGGCGAGCTCGACCTGCCAGTACATGGTGTTGGCGGAGAGGAAGACCAGCGACGTGCCGCAGTCGCGGGCGTTCTCGACGGTGCGGCGCATCTCGGCCGACCAGTACTCGTCGTGGCCGGGGAAGACGACGCCCCGGTAGCGTGCCGGATCGATTCGTCCCGCGTGGAGATCGCGGGTCTCGGCGTAGGCGAGGTCGTAGCCGTAGCGCTCGGCCCAGCGGATGAAGTCGTAGGCGTGGCCCACGTGCAGCGGGAGGCCGGCCCCCGCGAAGGGGCGGTCGAAGGAGACCGTGGTGGCGGCGGCGTCCTCGCCGAGGAGCCGGCCCTCCTCGTCCCAGGCGTGGTAGAGGCTGGCGCCGGTGCGGCCGTCCTCGGGGTAGAGGTTGTAGGCCTGCCAGGTGACGTCCGGGAGGACCAGCAGGAGATCCGAGGGATTGCCGTCGCGAACGGTGAAGGGGATGTGGCTGCGGTAGCCGTCGGCGGTGGTGAGCACGGCGACGTACGCGCCGGTGCTCCAGAAGGACGGGATCTGCAGCCGCCAGGAGAGCCACCAGTGGTGGCAGGAGACCGTGCGGTCGACGGTGAGCGGCGGGGGCTGGACGATGCCCGACAGCCGGGGACTGGTGGTGATCTTGGCGGCGCCGACGCCCCCGTAGTGGCCGATGCGGTAGACGTCGACGGCGAACTGCTGCGGCGGGTCCACGGTGATCCGCAGGTCGATGGCCTCGCCGGGGGCGACGGCGCTGGCGGTGGCGAAGCCCTTGATCTGGCAGTGGACGTCGTCGGCCGCGCGGGGGCCGGGCCTGCGGGGCGGCGGCACCCGGGAGCCGGCCGGGGCCGTCACCGGGTCGACGTACCAGGGGATGATCTTCCCGGTGCCGTCGAAGTAGAACTCGCCGCCGCGCAGCCAGGGCAGCGGGCCCTGCCCGAAGGGGTCCGAGACGGCGTGCGCGAGTGCCCCGGACTCCCAGCGGCGGATCTGGTCCATCCCCATGTGCGCTCCCTCCCCTGGGCCTCCGGATACCTTTTCGGATTCCCGGCGGACTCCCAGCAGATCACATGACGCATCCGGACCGTCACCGTTCGTCGGGAAATTCCCCGGAAGTGATGGCTCGGCCTCTACGCAGCGTTACGTCATCACGGAGGGTCACCCGCCCGCCGGGCGCCCTCACATCAGTCTGACGGGCTTCTCCATCCGGACCCCGACCTCGCCGAGCCAGGCCCGCAGCGGCTCGGCGTCGCCGTCCTCCAGCAGGGTCAGGACCGTGCGGGACAGACCGGCGCGGCGGGTGCCGCCGACGAGCAGGGCGGGGCCGTCCAGCCAGTCCAGGCCGGGGACGGCCCCGGCGGTGTCCACGGCGGCGCAGCACACCATGGCGGTCACGTGGTCGGCGAGCAGCTCGCGGCCGCTGCGCGGCGGCTGGAGGGGGAACAGCGGGGCGAGGCCGCCGGCCCAGGAGCCGGAGACCGTGCCGAAGGCGCCGCGCCGGGCGGCGGCCTCCTCGCGGGCGGCGTCCCGCTCCACCTCGGCGCTCAGCCGCAGCTCCAGCTCCTCGCCGATCCCGCTGCCGCCCGGGCCGCCGAGCCGGTCCAGGACGCGGGCGACCGTGGGCGCGCCGGGCGGCACGTCCGGCCGGGGCCGGACGGCCGGCTCCGGGGCGCCCCGGCCGCCGCAGGCGGCGATGTCGTCGAGGACGCGGTGCAGGCGGGCGGCCTCCAGGCGCCAGGTGCGGTCGACGACCTCCTCCGGGTACTGGCTCCAGGCGACGGGCCGCCAGGTGGGGCCGGGCTCGGCCGGGCCGCCGTGGAAGAGCCGGGCGGCCAGCAGGGAGGCGGCCTCGTCGATCAGGCCGGGCTCCTCCAGGAGGTCGCAGGCGGGCCGCTCGCCCAGCCGGGAGGCGAAGCCCTCGGCCAGCCGGTCGCGGCGGGAGAGCTCGGTGAGCGCGGAGACCACGCCCGCGTCCAGCCGGGAGGGCCAGCGGCCCATCCGCCAGGCGGGCAGGGCGACGCGGTTGAGCAGCCGGTCCCAGCCGGCGTAGGCGAGGCCGACCTGCTCCTGGGCGACGATGCGCAGGCCGTAGTCGACCGCCTGGGCGCGCTCGGAGGCGGCGGCGGCCACCCCGCGCTCCATCTCGGCCGCGTGCTCGCGGCAGGACCGCAGCAGCAACCGGGCCACCCAGCCGACGAACGCGAGGTGCGGCCGGCCCGCCGATACGGCGACGGCGGCGTCCAGCCCCCGGACGAAGCGGCGGGCGGCGGCTATGTCGGGGTGGGCGGCGGGGCCCGTGCCCGCGACGACCGGCGCCAGCAGGGCGCGCAGCTCGGCGACCCGCATCCACCACAGGAACGGCGAGCCGATCACCAGGACCGGCGCTGCCACGGTCCGCGCCCGGACGAGGGCGAATCCGCGTGGAGGGCCGTGCGCCGGGTGCGTACGGTCCTCCAGCCAGCTGTCGCAGTCGGGCGTGAGGGCTATCGCGGAGGGCACCGGGACGCCCAGCCGGTCGGCGAGGTCGCGCACCAGGCGGTAGAGGTCCGGGGCCGTCTCCTCGGGGATCGGGACCGTGGGGCTCAGGGCCGGACGGGCCCGGGCCACCACGGTGGCCACCAGAGCGGCCAGCGCCAGCGCCAGCACGGCGGCGGCGGTGACGGCCGGAAGGGCGGCCGCCGGCGCGGAGCCGTCGGCGATGTGCCCCGTCGCCGAGCCGACCGCCAGCACCACGGCGACCGCCGCCGGCAACAGGGCCACGGCCAGCGCCGCGCCGCGTACCCGCAGCACGGCAAGGGCTCTGGTGCGCGCGGTCGACGCGCCTGCTTCGGGACCTGCCACGGGACCGATCACCCCCAGTTGCCGGTAGTGCTCTGCCGAGGTGCGTTGCTTACCTCCCCCACTGTGGCACCGGCCTCTGACATCGCAATGCCGGTGGGCCGGTCGGGCCGCCGAGTCAGCCACCCGGCAGCCGGCCTGCGCCGCACCCTAGTTGGGGGTGGGGCGTGCGTCAGCCGCTTGGACAAGCGCTCACCCGATGGAATGGCGTCGGGCGGTGGCGGCACGGGCGGACGCGTCGCTTCTGCCCGTTTTCTCCACCCGCCCTCGCCGCCGGTCCGTCACCGGCCCGGCGCCGTTCCCCGCCGGTCGTCGGGCCGTCGTCAGGCCGACGCGGCCTTCTCCGCGATGTCCGTGCGGTGGTGGGAGCCGTCCAGCCGGATGCGGGAGACGGCCTCGTAGGCGCGGGTCCGCGCGTCGGCCAGGTCCTCGCCCGTGGCCGTGACCGACAGCACCCGGCCGCCCGCGCTCACCACGCGGCCAGCCTCGTCCCGCCGGCTGCCCGCGTGGAGGACGTACGCCTTGTCGACCTCGGCGGCCTCCGCCAGTCCCTCGATCGGGTCACCCGTGCGCGGGGTGCCGGGGTAGTTGTGCGAGGCGATGACGACGGTCACGGCCGCGTCCTCGCTCCAGTTCAGCGGCGGCCGGGCGGCCAGGTCGCCGGTGGCCGCGCTCAGCAGGACGCCGGCCAGCGGCGTCTTCAGCCGGGCCAGGACGACCTGGGTCTCCGGGTCGCCGAAGCGCGCGTTGAACTCGATGACCCGCACCCCGCGCGAGGTGATCGCCAGCCCCGCGTAGAGCAGCCCGGAGAACGGCGTGCCCCGGCGGCGCAGCTCGTCCACGGTGGGCTGGAGCACGCTCTCCATGACCTCGTCGACCAGCTCGGGGCCGGCCCACGGCAGCGGGGAGTAGGCGCCCATGCCGCCGGTGTTCGGGCCCTCGTCGCCGTCCAGGGCCCGCTTGAAGTCCTGGGCGGGCGTCAGCGGCAGCACCGTCTCGCCGTCGGTGATCGCGAAGAGGGAGACCTCGGGGCCGTCCAGGTACTCCTCGATCACCACGCGGTCGCAGGCCAGCGCGTGCTCACGGGCGGCGGCCAGGTCGGAGGTGACGACGACCCCCTTGCCGGCGGCCAGGCCGTCGTCCTTGACCACGTACGGGGGGCCGAAGGCGTCCAGCGCCTCGTCGATCTCCTCCGGGGTGGTGCAGACGTAGGCGCGGGCGGTGGGCACGTTCGCCGAGGCCATGACGTCCTTGGCGAAGGCCTTGGAGCCCTCCAGCCGCGCTGCCTCGGCCGAGGGGCCGAAGACCGGGAAGCCGCGCTCGCGCAGGACGTCCGCGACGCCCGCGACCAGCGGCGCCTCCGGGCCGACGACCACGAGGTCGGCGCTCAGCGACGCGGCGAGCTCCGCGACGGCAGCGCCGTCCAGCGCGTCCACGGGGTGCGTCTCGGCGACCTCGGCGATCCCGGCGTTGCCGGGGGCGCAGTGCAGCGCGGTGACGTCGGGGTCGAGGGACAGGGAGCGGCACAGGGCGTGTTCGCGGGCGCCGCCGCCGATGACGAGGACCTTCACCCCCTCACCCTATTGCCTCGATTGTGGATCACTACGACTCGGGGTGGGCACGGCACTCGTAGGAACCTCTCGCGGGAGCCTGCGGCAGGAACCTTCCGTCGACACGTTTCGCCGCCCGTTCGGCGTCCACGCCTCGACCGGCGTGCACTCTTTCGGGTGAGTACCCCCGGCCTCCTATACCTGATGCCGGCCCACTTACGGACGGAAAAGGCCTGATCTTGCGCCCAACGCCAACCGTTCGGCGGTAGGAAGGAGGCTGCACATCACTGTGATCACGGCACACGGCGGAGAGGGAGTGCAGGGTGAGCCAGCCTGAGATGCAGCCCGAGGGGCTCCCGAGGGAGCAGGGGAACCCCCCAGCAGGGCAGCACCGGGGCGACCTGCGCGGCCGGACGTTCCCGCTCGGGGACTGGGGGGAACCCGCCGAGCGACTGGACGAGCTCTACAGATGGGTCGAGGGCGGCGCGCTGAACCTCGCCGACTGGTACCTCACCGACCGGGCGTGGAAACGCCGCTGGGCGCGCGGGCTGCGCCTGGCGGCGGCCTGCTGCGCGGTGGTGGGCGCGGCCCTGCCGCTGCTGGAGCTCACCAAGGTGCTGCGCACGGGTTCCGCGTGGGCGTTCCTGGCGCTGCTGGGCGCGGTGGCCTGTGTGGCCTGCGACCGGTACTTCGGGTTGACGTCCGGGTGGATGCGGGGCGTGGCCACGGCCCAGGCGGTGCAGCGGCGGCTGGAGGTGCTCCAGTTCGACTGGGCGTCGGAGTGCGTGCGGGAGGTGCTCGGGCCCACGGAGGGGACGGCGAGTGAGGCGGCCGAGCGCTGTCTGACCGTGCTGCGGAGGTTCTCCGAGGACGTCTCGGAGCTCGTCCGGGCCGAGACGGCGGACTGGATGGTGGAGTTCCGGGCGGGGCCGGCGCCGTTGCTGACGCAGTCGTTGGTGGCGTGGGGTCCTCGGACGGATTCCGGGCCTGTGGGGCGTTTCCCTATGCCACCGCATACGCGGCCCAATATGCCTCGGCAGCGGCCGCCCGAGTCGCCTCGGTAGCGGGTGCCGGCCCGGTGGGGGCGGGGTGGGGGTGATGCCCCGGTCCCGCCCTTTCACCGTTTCCCGGGGCTTCGCCCCGGACCCCGCTCCTCAAACGCCAGAGGGGCTGGAATTAGCTGAAGACGATCATCGAGCCCTGCCCCAGGCTTCGCGTCGCCGCCGCGTGGAGCCCCAGCCATACGTGGCGTTCCCGGGCGAACGGGCTGTCGTCGTGGGGGCCCGGGGCCGCGCGTTCCTCAAGGGTCGTGGGGTGGTCGGGCGCCGCCGGTGGGGCCGGTGGGTTGTCCGGGTCGATGCCCAGGACCGGTGCCACGGAGTGGAGTTCGCGCAGCAGGCCGTGGCTGGAACCCAGCGGCCCGCCGCCTTCGAGGAGTTCGTCGTTGGACAGCGGATGCGGGAAGTCCACCGGCACGTACGCACCCGCGTGGTCGTAGTGCCAGACCAGGTGCGACTGCTGCGCCGTGGCCTCGAACATCTCCAGCAACTGTTCGTAGTCACCGCCGAGTTCATCCACCGGGGTCACGGCGAGGCCACAGAGGTTCAGCAGATGGGCGCGGCGCAGGAAGTGCAGGGCGTCGTAGTCGAAGCCCGCGACGGGCGCCACGTCCCCGGAGAGTCCCGGCATATAGCCGAAGACGGGCACCGGGGGCAGCCCCGCCTCGCCGAGTGCCTTGTCGTAGGCGGCGATCTCGTCGGCGAAGGGGTTGTCGGGGCTGTGGCAGAGCACGTCGACTAGGGGCACCAGCCACAGGTCACAGGCCACGTGAGCTCACTCTCGTCATCGCCTTCCCGTCCGATGGTCGGGTGGTCGGGCCAGAGTAGTGCCGCTCAGCCGGTTGTCATACCGGGCGGACAGATGGAGACGCGCCGAATCCGCCCGGCTTCCGGCCGACTCGCGGTCGGCTCGCGGCCTGCTCGGGCCCCTGGGTCAACGGTCGACGCGCACGTCCCACACCCACGTGTCGCCGGTCCGCCGGGGCTCGTCGCCCGTCAGCCGGGTGACCGCCGTCCGCAGCGCGGCGGTGAACCGCTGGTCCGCGAGGACGAGCGCGTCGGCGTGCCAGAAGTCGAGGTCCTGGCGGAACTCCCGGCGCTGTTGCTCGCCTATGGCGGGCACCTCGCCGGTCTCGTGGACCTTGCGCAGCAGTTCGGAGGTCGGGCGCGGCGGGGCGCCGGCGAAGCCGTCCCGCTTGGGTCCCCAAGGGCCGTTGAAGTAGCCGCCGGGGAAGGGGAAGCCGAGGCCGGTGTCGATCTGCCAGCCGAGGGCCGCGGTCTCCGTGGGGCTGGGCACCGGTACGGGCACCAGGGCGTGGCCGGGGCGGACGTACTCCCGCCAGGTGCCGTCCGCGAAGAACGCGGGCGTCGGGGCGCGTTCGACGGTGCGGAAGGGGGTGGGCAGCAGCGGGAGGAGGGCGGCGGCGAGGGCGGCGACGCCGATGACGCGGCGGGAGCTCTCGCGTTCGCTGCGCACCCGCCGGACGGCGAGCCGGTCGCAGGCGAGGGCGAGGAGGATGCCGACGGCGGGGACGCAGACCATCGCCATCCGGGACTCGATGACGGATTCGTAGAGGGGTGCCTCCGCCAGGAGCCGCCACGGGCCGGGCAGCGTCTTGTCCGTGCCCGGCAGCGGGATGTTCTGGCCGAGGGAGAGGACGGCGGCGGCCAGCGCGGTGAAGCCGAGGGCGCGGACGGCCGGCCGGTCCCTCATGTGCACGACGAGGGCCACGGTGAGGGCGACGAGCGGCCAGCCGAAGAAGGCGTTCTCCTCGGTGGGGTTGAGGGAGAGCGAGGCGGCGATCGGCTGGTCCCCGGCCAGCGAGCGGGTGGCGAACTCCAGGAACGCCATGGGGTGGTTGCCGGTCTGGCCGTGGAGCACGCTGCGGTAGCTCTGCGGGCCGTAGAACTGCCAGGCCACGGGGCCGAGCACCAGCGGTACGGAGACGAGGGCGGCGATGCCGAGGCCGGTCAGCAGGGGCCGGGCGACGGCCGCGGCCACGTGCGGGGAGGCGGCCGCGTAGCCGAGGGTGAAGAGGAGGAGGCCGGTGACGGCCAGCAGCAGGGCCTCCTCGCCGAGGAAGACCTGGTAGGCGAGGAAGAGGCCGAGGACGACGCCGTCGCGCTTGGTCCGCCTGCCCTCGCACAGCCGCAGCAGCCGTTCGATGATCAGCGGGAACATGAACAGCACCGCGAAGTTGGGGTGGGCGTTGCCGTGCGAGATCATCGGCGGCGCGAAGGCGCAGAAGCCGCCGCCCAGCGCGGCGGCCCAGCGGGAGCGGGTGAAGCGTCTCGCCAGCAGCCGGTACCAGGCCCAGGCCGTCGCCGCGAGCCCGCCGGTGAGCACGACGGCCCAGGTGAACTGGGGGCCGAGCAGCAGGGTGAGCGGTGTGAGGGGGATGGACAGGCCCAGCATGGCGGTGTTCGCCATGAGGTTGACGCCGAGCGGGAAGTTCTGGAAGTCGCTGGAGAGCGGATTGCGCAGGTGCACGACGTTGTCGGCGGTGGCGGCGAAGAACCATTCCCACTGCTGCTGGTCGTGGTTGGAGTCGATCAGGTAGTGGCCGGCCGGGTCGCTCCACAGCCCGCCGTAGAGGAAGACGCCGATGAGGAGGAAGAGCGCGGGTATCGCGAACCGTGCCGGGCTCGCCGTCCGGCGGTAGGTGTGCCAGCGGACGCGCACGAGGTCGGCCAGGACGCGGGGGTAGGCGAGGGGGCGGACCTTCGAGCCGGGCTGGTGGGCCCAGCGCACGGGCACCTCGGCGACCTCCCAGCCCTGCTGCTGGAAGAACCGCAGTATCTCGACGTCGAAGGCCCAGCCGTCCAGCCGGGAGCCGGCGAAGGCGGTGCGGGCCTTGTCGCCGTCGAAGAGCTTGAAGCCGCACTGGGTGTCGCGGATGCCGGGGACGGCGGCGGCGCGGATCAGCCCGCCGCCGAGCCGGCCCATGACCTCGCGCAGCGCGTGCTGCCGGACGGCTATCCGGGAGCCGGGCAGGGCGCGGGAGCCGACGGCGGCGGGGACGCCCTCGTCCATCCGGCGCTCCAGGAGCGCCAGTTCCTCGATGGGCGTGGCCAGGTCGGCGTCGGTGATCAGGACGCGGTGGCCGCGCGAGGCGAGGACGCCGGTGCGTACGGCGTGGCCCTTGCCCCGGTTGGCGGGGGTGCGCAGCAGACGGATGCGGGGTTCCTCGTCGGCGGCGGCCTCGACGAGGGCCGCCGTGCCGTCGGTCGATCCGTCGTCGACGACGATCAACTCCCACGCGGCCGGGCCGTCCTGGAGGTGGGCGCGGATCGCCTTGAGCGTGGGCGCGAGCCGGTCCTCCTCGTTGTACGCCGGGACGATCACCGACAGCCCGATGGCGCCGCGGTCCTCCTCGTCGGCCGTGGTGGACGCGACCGGCGTCATCTTCATTTCGAATCACATTCCGTTTGTCGACGACTGTTGGCGGATCTTGACTCTATGCGTACTGCATCGATCAGTCATCGAACGGAATTACCGGATCCAAGGGATTCAACGGATCCATCGGACATACCGGTCTTATGACGCTTACGTCAGGGCGTCGATCAGTTCCAGCGTGTGCCGGTTGTAGGCGACGACGATCCGCTGGGCGCGTTCGACGTCGCGGCAGGCTATGGCTTCCGCGAGCTCGGAGTGGCGGTGCCACAGCCGGCCCCGGAGGTCGCCGAGGCGGCGCAGCAGGGGGACGGTGAAGATCCAGCTCTGCACCCGGAGCCGGTCCAGGAAGTCGGATATATAGGGGTTCGCCACGAGTCCGGCCATCTCCCGCCAGAAGCGGAGGTCGTAGCCGATGAGGATGTCGAGGTCGCCCGCGAGGGCCGCCCGCGCGGCCTCGTCGGCCCGTCGGCGCACGGAGGCCAGCGCCTCCGGGCTGGCCGCGGCCAGCGCCCGCTCGGCGGAGCGCCGGAACATGCCCTCGACGACGAGCGTGCGGGCCTCGATCATGTCGCGGAAGTCGGCGTGCGAGAACTCGCGCACCCGGTAGCCCTTGTGGAGCTCGACGTCGAGCAGCCCCTGCGAGCAGAGGTCGAGCAGCGCCTCGCGCACGGGCGTGGCCGAGACCCCGTACTGCTCGGCGATCTCCTTGACGGTGAACTGCCGCCCTGACGGGAGCCGCCCCGCGATGACCTCGTCGCGCAGGGCTTCGGCGATCTGTGAGCGCAGCGTCGTGCGCTTGACAGCCTCGCTGCCTGGCATTGGTCCTTCGTCTCCCTTTCCGTGGCCGCACGCCTGGCATGCGAACGGCCCTCGCAACCATAGGCGAGGGCCGACGTCGGGCGGTATGACCGGGCGCACGGGACGGTGAACGGTACCTGATGCTGTGCGCGCGCTGTGGGAGTGGGTACCGGCGGTACGGGCCCGCCGGGGGCCGCCGGGGCTCAGGCCGCGTAGCGGTCGGCGACCGTGAGGGCGTGGTCCAGGGCGGCCAGGCCCGCCTTGGCCTCCGCCTCCGTGATCGTGCACGGCGGCACCACGTGCACGCGGTTCATGTTCACGAACGGCCAGACGCCCGCCTCCTTGATCGCCGCCGTGACGGCCGCCATCGGCGCGTTCGCCCCGCCCGTCGCCGCGTACGGCACCAGCGGCTCGCGGGTGCGGCGGTCGCGGACGAGCTCGACGGCCCAGAAGACGCCGAGGCCCCGGACGTCGCCGATGGACGGGTGGCGCCCGGCGAGCTCGCGCAGGCCGGGGCCGAGGACGTCCTCGCCGATGCGCGCCGCGTTCTCGACGATCCCCTCCTCGGCCATCGCGTTGATCGTCGCCACGGCGGAGGCGCAGGCCAGCGGGTGGCCGGAGTAGGTGAGCCCGCCCGGGTAGGGCCGCTCCTCGAACGTGGCGGCGATCTCCGCCGAGATGGCGACGCCTCCGAGCGGGACGTAGCCGGAGTTGACGCCCTTGGCGAAGGTCAGCAGATCGGGGACGACCCCGAAGTGGTCGGCGGCGAACCAGCGGCCCGTCCGCCCGAAGCCGGCCATGACCTCGTCGAGGATCAGGACGATGCCGTACCGGTCGCACAGCGCCCGGACGCCCGGGAGGTAGCCGGGCGGCGGGACCATGATCCCGGCGGTGCCGGGCACGGTCTCCAGGATGACCGCGGCGATCGTGGCCGGGCCCTCGAAGACGATGGTGTCCTCCAGGTGCCGCAGCGCGCGCTCGCACTCCTGCTCCTCGGTCTCCGCGTGGAACGGCGAGCGGTAGCGGAACGGGCCCCAGAAGCGCACGACGCCGGCCGAGGCCGTGTCGGAGGGCCAACGGCGCGGGTCGCCGGTCAGGTTGATCGCGGCGGCCGTGGCGCCGTGGTACGAGCGGTAGGCGCTGAGCACCTTGGGGCGGCCGGTGTGCAGCCGGGCCATCCGGACGGCGTTCTCGACCGCCTCCGCGCCGCCGTTGGTGAAGAAGATCTTGTCGAGGTCTCCGGGGGTCCGCCCGGCGATCAGCCGCGCGGCCTCGGACCGCACGTCCACGGCGAAGCCCGGCGCGATCGTGCACAGCCGGGCCGCCTGCTCCTGGATCGCGGCGACGACCTTGGGGTGCTGGTGGCCGATGTTGGTGTTGACGAGCTGGGAGGAGAAGTCGAGGTGGCGGTTGCCGTCGTGGTCCCAGAAGTACGAGCCCTCGGCGCCCGCGACGACGAACGGGTCGATGAGGCCCTGCGCGGACCAGGAGTGGAAGACGTGGGCGCGGTCGGCGGCCTTGACCGCCGCGGCGTCGGTGGGAACAGGCTGTGTGCTCAACTGCGTGACCTCTGATCGGTTGCTCGACCGGCGCTGTCGGGCCGAGCCTAGGGAGCCGGGCCGGGCCCCGGTACCGGCACTGTGTCGGCCGCCGGGCGCCCCCGTGGACACAGTGCCGAGTGGCGTGCCGGGCCGCCGACGCCCGTGCGAATCGCCGTGCGGGAAATCCCCGTTCGGTGCTTTTCTCCTGCTACGGTCTTTCGCGGTCGCTGTATTGACCCCATTTGTCATGTGCGCCTGAAGGTCCGTGACCTCGGGCGCTCTTGCGTTTTCCTGGAGTACGGAATTCCGCCGTGCGCCCCCATTAAGGAGATCGATCAGCTTGGCTACCGGCACCGTGAAGTGGTTCAACTCGGAAAAGGGGTTCGGTTTCATCCAGCAGGACGGCGGCGGCGCCGACGTCTTCGCCCACTACTCCAACATCGCGACCCAGGGCTATCGGGAGCTCCAGCAGGGGCAGAAGGTCACCTTCGAGATCAGCCAGGGTCAGAAGGGCCCGCAGGCGGAGAACATCCTCCCCGCCTGACGGCGCGCCCGGCCCGATCGCGCGCCCCCGGAACGGGCCGGGTATCCGTGTTTTCGCCGTGCGGATACCCGGCCCTTTGCCGTGCCGCTATTCTCCGCCGTGGAACATGGGGGAAGGAGTGCCGGCATGGACGGCATCGAAGGTCTGTCGCCGGAGGATCCGCGCACACTCGGCTCGTACCGGCTGCTGGGCCGGCTGGGCGAGGGCGGAATGGGCCGGGTCTATCTCGCCCGTTCCGACCGGGGCCGCACGGTGGCGGTGAAAGTGGTCCGCCCGGAGCTGGCGGGTCAGGAGGAGTTCCGTCGCCGGTTCGCGCAGGAAGTGCGGTCGGCACGGCGCGTCGGCGGCGAGTGGACCGCGCCGGTGCTCGACGCGGAGACCGAGGCGGCCGTGCCCTGGGTGGCCACCGGCTATATCGCCGGGCCCTCGCTGGGCCGGGTCGTCGACCGTGACTTCGGGCCGCTGCCGGAGCGGTCCGTCCGGATCCTGGGCGCGGGGCTCGCCCGGGCCCTCCAGTCGGTCCACGCCGCCGGGATCGTCCACCGCGACCTCAAGCCGTCCAATGTGCTGATCACCCTGGACGGGCCGCGCGTCATCGACTTCGGCATCGCCCGGGCCCTGGAGACCGTCACCGGAGCCGGGCTCACCCGCACCGGCGCGACCGTCGGCTCGCCCGGCTTCATGGCGCCCGAGCAGGTGCGCGGCGACGCGGTCACGCCCGCGAGCGACGTCTTCTGCCTCGGCTCGGTCCTGGCGTACGCGGCCGGCGGCCGGATGCCCTTCGGGGCGGCCGACAGCGCGGTGCACGCCGTGATGTTCCGGATCGTCCACGAGGAGCCGGACCTCGCCGAGGTGCCGGACGGGCTGCGGCCGCTGATCGAGGCGTGCCTCGCCAAGGCGCCCGGCGACCGGCCGACGCCCGCGGAGGTCCTGGCCCGCACCGGGGTCCAGGACCAGCTGGAGGACCTGCGGTCCACCGAGCCCTGGCTGCCCGGCGGCCTCGTCGCCCAGCTGGGCCGGCACGCGATCAGCCTCCTGGAGGTCGAGGAGCCGGCGCGTCCCGCCACGGGGCATCCGGCCACGGTCGCCGACCCCATACCCCCGGCGGCCGAGCCGCCCACCCGGGTCGGGCCGCCGCCGGGCGCGGCGCAGCCGGACCCGACCACGCTCACCGCGCCCGCCGGGGCGCACCACCAGCCGCTGCCGCCGTACGCGCATGGGATGCCGGGCACGCCGGGCACGCCGGGGACGCCGCCGGGCTCGTACGGCCCGTACCACCACCCCCCGACCGTGCACGTCGGGCCCGCGGCGCCGCCGTCGCATTCGAAGACGCCCTACCTCGTGGCCCTGGTCGTGGCCGCCGGGCTGCTGGCGGGCGGCGGGATGGTCTACCTGCTCAACCGGGACACCGGGACCCCGAACGCGGGTCCCAGCACATCGGCCTCCGGCCAGCCGGCGCCCGGTCCCGCGACGCCCGACTCGCCCTCCGCGCGGAGCACTCCCCCGCCGCCGAAGCCCACGCCGCCCGGCGTCGACCCGACCACCCAGGACCCCACCCGGGCCGCGGCGCCCACGGGCTACTTCGGCACCTGGCAGACCACCTTCGACAGCGGCGCGGGCCCCAACTACCGGACGATCACCGTCTCGGAGTCGGGCGACGTCACCATCCAGGGCAGCGGCACCCTCGCCGACGGCACGTCCTACACCTGCGGGTGGCACGCGACGAGGACCGGCGGTGGCGGAGGCTCCATGCGCCTGGGCCCGTCGGCCGTCACCCAGGCGAACCCCACGTCCGCCTGCCAGCCCGGCTCCCCGTCCGACCTGACCCTGCTCCCGGACGGACGGATGCGGCGCTCCTTCACGGACTCCGGGAACAAGGACGCTTCGCTGGTCTACAGCAGGACGGGGTGAGGGGCGGCGCGCATGGCCCCGCGCCGCGGGGCCGTGACCCTCTGGGTCACATCGACGCCGTCGGACCAGGAGTCGGCCCGCCGGGCAGCGCTTTCCTCCACGGCGGCACGAGAAAAACCTCGACGAAGTACGACTCGAGAGCCTCGGTGATCATCGCTCTTGCCTCGGCATGGTCGCTGCCCCAGCTCGTCGTACCGGTGACCGGCTCCAGAGCGTTGTAACCGCCTTCGTCCGGCGTGTAGAGGATGCGAAACCTGGCGCGATATTCGGGCATTGCCGGGGGCGTCAGCGGACGTAGTTCTTCAAAGGCTCCGTGTCGAGAGTGATGTTCACCGGGTCGGGGAGAGTGACTTGTTCCCCGAAGGGGGCGCGGTGGATGTCGAGGTATCCGCGTTCCGGGTCGGGGTTGGTGTGTACCGCCACGACACCGGCGTCCCGGTCGACCAGAACGTGGACGGGGATGCCGGCGGCGGCGTAGGCGGCCGGTTTCTCCCGCCGGTCGCGGCGGTCGGTGTCCCCGTCGTACGAGGTGACCTCGACGGTCATCAGCACACCGTCGGGGTCGGCCCACTCGCCGTGCCCGGCGAAGTGATCCACGGGCACAAGCGCGCCGTCCGGGCGGGCCCTGCCTTTGCGGTACTCCCCGACCTTCAGGCCGCGGGTCGTGTAGAGATCGAGCTCGGGGCGCGTCTGCATGCAGCGCCTGAGCAGCCACATGATGATCGCGTTGTGATCCCCGTCGGCCACCGGCTTCTCGTGGATCCGTCCATTGACGAATTCCAGCGTGACGGTCTCGGGCGCGGCGACGGCGATCTGCTCGAACTCCTCCACCAGCATGTGCGACGTGCGTTCCCTTCCAGGCGAAGGCCAGCTTCGCCGACCTTCGGCAGGCACCGACTCCCTTTTCCTGCCGCTCCCCCGGACGGGTGACGGCGTGGGGCCCGGCCCCGCGCCGGAGCGCGGGGCCTGGCGGGCGGGCCGCCTACGGCTGGTGCGTTCCCCCGCCGTCGAGGGCGCGGCAGAGCTGCGCGTGCAGGTGTTCCGCCTCGGCGGCGGAGAGCCGGAGGACGAGATCGGCGTGGAAACTGCCGTGGTGTTCCAGCCACAGGGGGACGGCGATGCCGCCGTCGGCCTCCCGGCGGACCGGCTTGCCGGGGACACGGCTGACCCGCAGCCCGTGGCGCGGAGGAATCGGGGGAAGCGGGGGCAGCGGCACGGGGTTCGGGGTGATCATCACGCGGCCACCGCCTGGGGAGCGAGCGCGGCGGCGGGGGTGCCGATACGGTGGCCGTGGATGGCCCAGGGGCCGACGTCGATGCCGTCGAGGGCGAGCGCGAGGGCGGTACGGCGCCGCCGCTGTTCGTGGGTGAGGCGGTAGGGGCGGAAGTAGGGGGTGAGGTCGGCGCGGGCGACGTGTCGGTCCGGTGTTCCGGGCAGCCGGGGCGGTGTGAGGGCCCGGACGAGGAGGCGGAGGCCGGATGCGGTTCGGGGGCGCGGGGCGGTGGGGTTGGCGGTTCCGGTACCGCTGCGGCACGAGTCGTACGGCTCGTACGGCGCCGCGGCAGCGCGGCGGCGCGCTCCCGTGGCCGGGAACAGCAGGTTCAGGACGAGGGCGAGTGTTCGTTGCAGAACGAGCCCGATACGGTGGGGCATGCTGACGCTCCTATGCGGCGTTGGCCGGCCCCGGGACGCGCACACGTCGCCGGGGCGCCTTGTTTCCACGCTGCGCAACCGACTGTGCACAGCGAGGAGTTGAGACCGTAGCCCCACAGGCCGCGAGCCATCAACATTTATGAGGCACTAACGACGAAACGGCATATGCCAGTTCTCGCCATGGCCACAAAGAAGCCCCTCACCGCGCGGGCAAGGGGCTCGAAAAGCGCCGAACAGGGCCGAGTCGTCAGGAGAGCTGGCCGGTCTTGACCCTCGTGAGAAGCGCACGCAGCCCCGGCGGGGTGATCCTTATGGCCACGCCCGGGTCGTCACTTTCCCGTATGAGAACGCCGCCGCCGGACGGGGCCAGTTCGAGACAGTTGTCACCCTGCTCGGAGAACGACGCCTTTTGCCACTGTGTATTCACTGTCCCCGCTTTCATAGGTCGCGCGACACCTCACGGATGAAGTCCCGTGAGCGGTCCGGTGGGAGGGAACGGGCTTCCATCCGTTCCAACACGGCCCGGTAGTTCTCAAGATGGGTCTCCGCGTGGAGGAACGTCGACCCCGTGGGGACGTCCAGCTGCACGGTGTCGAGCTGCGGCACTCGCCCGCAGGCGTAGAGAGTGGAACTTCCCGCGCTGGGAAAGCCGCCCGCGGCGAAGGGGATGACGCGCACCAGCACGTTCTCCCGCTCCGACTGCTCCAGGAGGTGGTCCAGCTGGTTGCCGACCATCTTCCGGCTGCCGAACCGCATGCGGAGAGCGGCCTCATGGACGAGGAACGTGCACTCCGGCGGCTCGGGCCCGTCCAGGACGACGCGGCGCCCTATCCTGAACGCCACCTTGTGCTCCAGCCCTTCAGGCGTCAGCGCGGGCACCGCCTCCTGGAAGACGGCGCGCACATAGTCCTCGTGCTGCAGAAGCCCGGGCATGTGCGTGATCTGCACGTTCCGGAGTGCGATCGCGTGGTGTTCCAGCTCCGCGAGATCAAGCGCCGTCGCGGGCATCGTGTCGCGGTGCTCGTCCCACCAGTGCCTCCCGCGTTCCCGTGCCATGTCGGCGAGAGTGTCGATGTACGCGCGGTCGGAGCAGCGGTAGTTGGCGGCCCAGACGCGGACGCGGTCAGCACTCACACCGAAGCGGGCGGATTCCGTGTTGCTGATCGTGGTCTTGTTCACGCGGTGCAGTGCGGCGGCATCGGTCAGCGACAGCCCGACGCGTTCCCGCATCTTGCGGAGCTCCGCGCCGAGCCGGCATTGCCGCTCCGTCGGCGGCCGTCTGAACGACATGGGTTCCCCCTCGCACCACAGTGTGGACCGCACACTGTCGCACAAACGACGGCGCCCCGGCGGTCGTCGACCACCGGGGCGCCGTCACGCTGTCGCGTGCCGCCTACGACAGGAACGAGTTGATCTCGATCGTCTCGTCGCGGCCCGGGCCGACGCCGATCGCGGAGATCGGCGCGCCCGACATCTCCTCCAGCGCCTTGACGTACGCCTGGGCGTTCTTCGGCAGGTCGGAGAACGTCTTGGCCTTGGAGATGTCCTCGGTCCAGCCCGGCAGCATCTCGTAGATCGGCTTCGCGTGGTGGAAGTCGGTCTGGCTGTAGGGCAGCTCCTCGACGCGCTTGCCGTCGATCTCGTACGCGACGCAGACCGGGATCTGCTCCCAGCCGGTCAGCACGTCGAGCTTGGTGAGGAAGAAGTCCGTCAGGCCGTTGACGCGGGTGGCGTAGCGGGCGATGACCGCGTCGAACCAGCCGCAGCGACGGTCACGGCCGGTGGTGACACCGCGCTCGCCGCCGATCGTGCGCAGCGCCTCGCCGTCCTTGTCGAACAGCTCGGTCGGGAACGGGCCGGCGCCGACGCGCGTGGTGTACGCCTTCAGGATGCCGATCACGCGGTTGATCTTCGTCGGGCCCACGCCCGCGCCGGTGCAGGCGCCACCCGAGGTCGGGTTCGAGGAGGTGACGAAGGGGTACGTGCCGTGGTCGACGTCGAGCAGCGTGCCCTGGCCGCCCTCGAAGAGGACGACCTTGCCCTCGTCGATGGCGTTGTTCAGGATCAGCGTGGTGTCGGCGACGAACGGCTTGATCTGGTCGGCGTAGGCCAGCAGCCCGTCGACGATCTCCGCGGAGCCGATGGCGCGACGGTTGTAGAGCTTCGCCAGGAGCTGGTTCTTCAGCTCCAGGGCCGCCTCGACCTTCTGGGTCAGGATCGACTCGTCGTAGAGGTCCTGAACCCGGATGCCCACGCGGTTGATCTTGTCGGCGTAGGTCGGGCCGATGCCCCGGCCGGTGGTGCCGATCTTGCGCTTGCCGAGGAAGCGCTCGCCCACCTTGTCGAGGGTGACGTTGTAGGGCGTGATCAGGTGCGCGTTACCGCTGATCAGCAGCTTGGACGTGTCGACGCCACGCTCGTTCAGCCCGCTCAGCTCGGAGAGCAGGACCGCCGGGTCGACGACGACACCGTTGCCGATGACCGGGGTGCACCCCGGCGAGAGGATTCCGGAAGGGAGAAGGTGGAGCGCGTATTTCTGGTCACCCACGACGACCGTGTGGCCGGCGTTGTTGCCACCTTGGTAGCGCACCACATAGTCGACGGATCCACCGAGCAGGTCGGTGGCCTTTCCCTTGCCCTCGTCACCCCACTGAGCACCGAGCAGCACAAGTGCGGGCACAGGCGTACACCCCTTCCGGGCGGGGCATGTCCAACGTGCACAGGTGGCCTGTCGCCCGAGTGATACGGGCGCTCACCACCGCTAGAGCCGTCGAACCGGTGCCCCGGATAGACGAAGCCCCTGGCGCAACAGCGACAGGGGCTCTTGCACCGAGAGATTACCTGAGGAAGGACGAAGGTGTCGGCTCCAGACCCGAGCGGAGCGCAGCTGCTCGTCGTCATCGACCCGGTCGCCAGGCGCGTGGACGGCGAGTCCACGCGGATCGCGAGGGATGTGCTGTGCGCCGGAGCGGTGGCCAAAATCTGTCTCCCGGGCGGTCCGGAGGAGGTGGCGCGCGCGGTCGCCCGGCGCGGACGGCGGCGGATCGTCGTGATCGGCGACGACCGGGCCCTGCTGCGCGTCGTGGGCCTGCTGCACCGCCGCCGCGAGCTGGCCGACGCGCCGCTGGCGTGGGTGCCCGTGGGGGCGCTCCCGGCGGTGTCGGTGGCCCGGGTGCTCGGCGTCCCGCTGGGGACCGTCGCGGCCGCCAGGGCGGTACTGGACGGCGCGGAGCGGCGGCTGGGGCTGCTGGCCGACGAGAGCGACGGCGTGGTGCTGGGCGGCCTGTGGGCGCCGGCGGGGGCCGTGCGGCGGGCTCCGGGGCCGCCCCGGGGGGCCGGGAGCCCGGCGCAGGCCGCGGCGGCGGTGCCGGCGCCGGGTGGCGGGCCGGAGGGCGGCCCGGGTGGTTCCGGCGGCCACGGCGGCCCCAGCGGTCCCGGTGGTCACCAGGCGTGGTGGACGCCGGCCGCCCGGACCGCCCGTACGGCCCTGACGCTGCTGTCCGGGCCGTCGGGGCGGCATCCGCTGCCGTCGGCGACGCGGCTGCGGGTGGAGGCGGACGGGGAGCTGCTGGCCGATCTCGACCGGCCGGTCGCGCGGGTCGCGGTGACGGCGGCGGGCGGCCTGGCCGAGGTCGTCGTCCACACGGGCGGCCCGGCGGACGCCCCGCTCCGCGTCCTGGCCCACACGGTCACCGTCTCCGGCCCGGACTTCCGCTACCGCGCCGACAACCGCGTCCGGGGCCCGGTACGGACGCGGACGTGGACAGCGGTCGGGGACGCGTGGGGGCTGACGCTGCCGCGCGAGTAGCGCGGCGGGGTCCGCCCCGGGTCACCCTCCCGGGCGGACCAGCCCCGCCTCGTACGCGAAGACCGCCGCCTGCGTCCGGTCCCGGAGGCCGAGCTTGACCAGGATGCGGCTGACGTGGGTCTTCACCGTCGACTCCGCCACCACCAGACCCTCCGCGATCTCCGCGTTGGAGCGCCCCTGGGCGACCAGCACCAGCACCTCCGTCTCCCGCTCCGTGAGGTCGCCGACGCGCTCCGGCGTGGGCGTCCTGGACGTGCCCAGGCGGGAGAACTCCTGGATCAGCCGCTTGGTGACCGTCGGCGCCAGCAGCGCCTCGCCGTCGGCGACGACGCGCACGCCGTCCGCGAGCTGGCGGGCGGAGGCGTCCTTGAGCAGGAAGCCGCTCGCCCCGGAACGCAGCGCCTGGTAGACGTATTCGTCCAGGTCGAAGGTGGTGAGCACGAGCACCTTCGCGCCCGCGTCGGCGGCGACGATCTCGCGGGTCGCCTCCAGGCCGTTCATGCGGGGCATGCGGATGTCCATGAGCACCACGTCCGGGCGCAGCTCGGCGACCTTGCGGAGGGCGTCGAGGCCGTCCACGGCCTCGCCGACCACCTCGATGTCGGGCTGGGCGCCCAGCAGGACGGAGAAGCCCTCGCGGACCATCATCTGGTCGTCGACGATCAGCACGCGGATGGTCATGCGGCGGCCTCGCCCGGTGCGGCGGCCGGTGCGGCGGGGAGGAAGGCGACGACCTCGTAGCCGCCGTCCTCCGTGGGCTCCGCCGTCATCTCGCCGCCGAGCATCGTGACGCGCTCGCGCATGCCGAGCACGCCGTGGCCGGCGCCCGGCGAGGGCTTGGCGAGGCGGTCGGGGCGGCCGTTGACGATCCGCAGGCCGAGCCCGCCGAGGACGTAGGACAGCTCGACGCGCGCCGTGGCGCCGGGCGCGTGGCGCAGGACGTTGCTGAGCGCCTCCTGGACGATGCGGTACGCGGACAGCTCCACGCCCTGCGGCAGCGGCCGCACCGAGCCCGTCGTGATCCGCTCGGCGGTGAGCCCGGCGGAGCGGACGTTGGCCAGCAGCGCGTCGAGGTCGGCGAGGGTGGGCTGCGGGGCCTCGGGGGCGGCGAAGGCGTCCGGGTTCTCGGACCGTACGACGCCGAGGACGCGGCGCAGCTCGGTGAGGGCGGCCACGGCGTTCTCCCGGATCGTGGCGAAGGCGGCGGCCAGCTCGGGCGGGGTGTCCTGGACGCGGTAGGGCGCGGCCTCGGCCTGGATGGCGACCACGGACATGTGGTGGGCGACGACGTCGTGGAGCTCGCGGGCGATGGTGGTGCGCTCCTCCAGCACGGTGCGGCGCGACCGTTCCACCTGGGTGACGGCGACCTGCTGGGCGACCTGCCGCTTGGACTCGCGCATGGCGCGCACGGCGGCCACGGCGAAGAGCAGCATGCCGGAGATGACGGACATCTCGAAGACGTCGCGGGGGAGGCCGTAGCCGCGGCCGAAGGTCACGAACACCTGGAAGGCCCCGGTGATCAGCCACATCTCGACGGCCAGCCGGGGGCGGGTGCGGAGGGTGACGATCGCCATGACGGCGAGGTGGGAGACGTATCCGCTGGGTGTCCAGGGGTTGGCGCCGAAGGCCACGGCGGAGACGAAGGCGGCGCCGAGCGACAGCCACCAGGCGCCGATGGGCCGCAGCATCGTGGCCAGCAGGGGGACGCCCGCGAACAGCGCGAGGACCAGGCCGGACATGCTCGGCTGCTCCGCCAGGGTCGCCAGCATGACGAGCGCGGCGAACCCCGCGACGATCGTGTGCGGCAGCCAGCGCGTGTAGCGGCCCAGTCCCCAGGGGGCCCGGCGGACCAGCGCGTGGCCGTCGCCGAGCGGCGGCAGCGGCCGGAAGGCGAAGGCGTCGGTGAACAGGTCCTTGCGTATCTCTTCGGTCGCGCTCTCGAGAATGCGCATCTCACCGCGCAGGCCGTTCGTCTCATGCGTCTTGGTCACACAACAACCGTAGGCAACGCGAGCGGGTGCGTCGTCCGCTTACCAGCGGATCTCCGGGGGTCCGTCTCAAGTACTACGCGAGGACGTCCCCCAGCACCCGCGCCGCCCGCTCCACCTCCCCGAACGTCGTGTACAGCGGGGCGAAGCCGAAGCGCAGCAGGTCCGGGGGGCGGTGGTCGCCCACCACACCGCGCCGGACGAGCTCCGCCGCCGTCCGCGCGGCGGTCTCGGCCCGGGCGACCTTCAGGGCCACCTGGCTCCCCCGTTCCGCGTGGGCGGCCGGCGTGACGGACGTGGCCCGGCCGGCCGGTACGTACGCCTCCGCGCAGCGGAGGAAGAAGTCGGTGAGGGCGAGGCTCTTGGCGCGCACGGCGGCGAGGTCGACGTCCTCCCACACGTCCAGCGCCGCCTCCAGCGCGAGCAGGGAGAGGATGTCCGGCGTGCCGACGCGGCCGCGCGGCGCGCCGCCGGCGGGGGTGTGGTCGGGGGCCATGCCGAAGGGGTCGGCGTGGGAGTTCCAGCCGGGCAGCGGGGAGTCGAAGCGGGGCTGGAGGTCGCGCCGGACGTAGAGGAAGGCGGGCGCGCCGGGGCCGCCGTTGAGGTACTTGTACGTGCAGCCGACGGCGAGGTCCACGCCGTCGGCGTCCAGGCCGATGGGCAGCGCGCCCGCGCTGTGGCACAGGTCCCAGACGATCCGCGCCCCGGTGGCGTGCACGGCGGCCGTGAGGGCGGGCAGGTCGTGGAGGCGGCCGGTGCGGTAGTCGACGTGGTTGACGACGGCGACGGCGGTGCGGGGGCCGGCCGCGGCGGCGAGGTCGCCGACGGGGACGGCCCGGATCCGGCAGCCGGTCAGCCGGGCGGCGGAGGCGGCGATGTAGCCGTCCGTGGGGAACGTCGCCGCGTCGACGAGGATCTCGTCCCGGGCCCGGCCCCCCGTTCCCGAACCCATGCGGACGGCCGCGACGACGGCCTTGAAGACGTTGACGCTGGTGGAGTCGCCCACGACGGTCTGGCCGGGCGCGGCGCCGACGAGCCGCCCGATCCGGTCGCCGACCCGCTCGGGCGCGGTCCACCAGCCGGACTCGCTCCACGACCGGACGCGCAGCCGCCCCCACTCGCGCCCGACGACGTCGGCCAGGCGGGCGGGGACGGCGCGCGGGAGGGCGCCGAGGGAGTTGCCGTCGAGGTAGACGGTGTCGTCGTCGAGGACGAACTCCGCGCGCTTGGCGCGCAGCGCGTCGGCGGCGTCGAGGGCGGCGGCCTCGGCGCGTAGTCCTCCGCCTGGTCCTCCGGCGCCCCCGGGGTCAGACACGGCTGCGCGCCGTCCACAGTTCGGGGAAGACGTGCTTCCCCGCGCGCTTCTCCAGCCAGGCGACGCCGGCCGAGCCGCCCGAGCCCACCTTGGCGCCCATCGCCCGTCTCGTGGCGACGAGATGGTCGTTGCGCCAGCGCCACACCAGCTCCGCGACCTCCGTGAGGGCCTCGCCGAGCCGGCACTCCTCCGCGTTCTGGTCGCCCGCGTAGACGCGGTGCCAGACGTCCTCGACGGCCGGGTCGCCCGCGTAGCGCGTGGCCAGGTCGCGGTCGAGGACGGCGGCGGGTATCGCGTGGCCGCGCCGGGCCAGCCAGGCCAGCGCCTCGTCGTAGAGGCCGGGCGCGTGGAGGGCCTTCTCCAGCTCCGCGTGGACGCGCGGCGCGCCCCGGTAGGGGACGAGCATCGCGGGTGACTTCTCGCCGAGCAGGAACTCCAGACGGCGGTAGGTCGCCGACTGGAAGCCGGACGCCTCGCCCAAGGCGGCGCGGTAGGAGTTGAACTGCGCGGGCGTCAGGTGGGCGAGCGGTTCCCAGGAGGAGTTGAGCGCCGCCAGTTCGTACGTGGACCGCTTGAGCGCGGCCAGCGCGACGGGCAGTTCGTCCTCGCGCAGGGCGCGCGCGGCGGTCTCCCACTCGTGGACGACGACCGTGAACCACAGCTCCATGACCTGGGTGGTCACGAGGAAGACCATCTCGCCGGGGTCGTCGGAGAGCGGCTTCTGAAGGTTCGTGAGGACCTCGGCGCGGACGTAGTCCTCGTACGGGGTCGTGCCCTCGAACTCGAGGGTGGGGGCCGTGGGGGCGTGCGTCATCGCGGACTCTCCTCGCAGAGTGCTCCCGGGTAGCGGTCCGCCCCTTCCCGTCGGCATCGGAGCCCCGGTCCCCTGTTCGCATCTTGCGTCGCGGACACCGCCCACGGCAAGGGCCGTGGGCGGTGTCCGTCCGCTCGGCGACGGGGCGCCGGGGACGTCCGGGACGTCAGCCCAGGGTGTCGGCGGCCAGCGGGGAGCTGTCGCGCAGGAACGTGCTGCAGCGCTCGTACTCCTCCTGCTCGCCGATCGCCTGCGCGGCGCGGGCGAGGGCGTGGAGGGCGCGCAGGAAGCCGCGGTTGGGCTCGTGCTCGAAGGGCACCGGGCCGTGGCCCTTCCAGCCGCTGCGGCGCAGCGCGTCGAGGCCGCGGTGGTAGCCGGTGCGGGCGTAGGCGTAGGACTCGACGGTCCGGCCGGCCTCGAACGCGTCGTCGGCGAGCTGCGCCCAGGCCAGCGAGGACGCCGGGTACTTGGCGGCGACCTCGGCGGGGGCCGCGCCGGAGGCGAGGAGCTCGCGCGGCTCGGGGTCGTCGGGCAGGTGGGTCGGGGGCGGTCCCCCGAGGAGGTTCTCGTGAATGGACATGCGGCCCAGTCTGCCGCAGCCGCGCGCCGTGCCGGAGCCTCGTCGGCCTTACGTGCCTGCGGGCCTACGCCTACGTGCCTACGGGCCCTGTCCCGCGTCCCCCGGGTCCAGGGGCGGCGCTGACACCCCGCAGTGGAATGCGCACTCCGGGTGGCAGGACGCCGGCTTCGGCTCGCGGATCGTCCACCAGGCCAGTCCGGCGCCGACGACCAGCGCTCCGGCGCAGTAGACCATGGCCAGGTCGAACGCGCCGGAGAAGGCCGCCGGGTCCCGGTAGGCGTCCGGTCCCATGCCCGCCGCCAGGGGCAGCGCGGCCACGGCGATCAGTCCGGCGGCGCGGGCGGCGGCGTTGTTGATGCCGCTGGCCAGTCCGGCCCGGGCCACGTCGACGGAGGCCAGGACGGTGGCGGTGAGCGGCGCGACCAGCGTGACCATGCCCAGGCCCAGGACGACGAGCGGGGGCAGCACGTCCCGCCAGTAGGAGGCGCCGTGCCCGACGCGCGTCATCAGCAGCATGCCCGCCGCGCACAGCAGCGGCCCGACCGTGAGCGGGACGCGCGGCCCGACGCGCTGGGCGATCCGGCCGGAGCGGGAGGACAGCAGCAGCATCAGCACGGTCGTGGGCAGCAGGGCCGTGCCGGCCACCAGGGCGGACCAGCCCACGACGACCTGGAGCTGGAGGACGGAGAGGAAGAAGAAGCCGCTGAAGGCCGCGTAGACGAAGAACGTGACGACGTTGACGGCCGAGAACAGCCGGACGCGGAAGATCTCGAGCGGCAGCATCGGATCGGGCCGTCGTCGCTCGGTGCGGATGAAGGCCGCGCCGAGCAGGACGCCCGCGACCGCGGGGACGATCACCCAGGCCGAGAGGCCCTTGTCGGGCGCGGCGATCAGCGCGTACGTCACGGCGGCGAGGGTGAGGGCGCCCAGCGCGGCGCCGGCGGCGTCGAAGCGGCCGTGGGCCGTGGGGTCCCGGGTCTCGGGGACGTGCCGCCGGGCGACGAGGACGCACAGGGCGGCGGGCGGGAGGTTGATCAGGAACACCCAGCGCCAGCCGGGCCCGTCCACCAGCCAGCCGCCGACGAACGGTCCGACGGCCGCGGCGACCCCGCCCAGTCCCGACCAGGCGCCCACGGCGGCCGCCCGGTCGTCGGGGTGGAAGACGGCCTGGAGCAGCGCGAGCGAGCCCGGGGTGAGCAGCGCGCCGCCGACGCCCTGGAGGGCCCGGGCGGCGATGAGGACCCCGGCGTCGGGCGCGATGCCGCACAGCAGCGAGGCCAGGGCGAACCACACCACGCCGATCACGAACACCCGGCGGCGGCCGTAGCGGTCGCCCAGGGAGCCGCCGAGGAGGATCAGCCCGGCGAGGGTGAGCATGTAGGCGTTGACGGTCCACTGGAGGGCGGCGAGGTCGGCGCCCAGGTCACGGCCGATGTGGGGCAGCGCGACGTTGACGACGGTGCTGTCGAGCAGCGCCATGCCCGAGCCGAGGACGGCCGTCAGCACGACCCACCGCCCGGTGGGGGTGCCGAGGCGTACGGCGGCGGTGCCGGGCGGGCCGGCGCCCGGGCCGGCCTCCGGCTCCTCCGGCTGGGGGGACACCCGCCGGGGGTCCCGCGCGGAGTCGCTCATGCCCGGATCATCTCGCGCCTTGGCCGCCACGGCCACGCGAAAGGGCCCGGCACGGTCCGTACGTACGGACCGTGCCGGGCCCCTCGAAACCCGTGGTGGGTTGCTTCACCCGTGGTGGGTTGCTTCACCCGTGGTGGGTTACTTCAGCTTGGTGCCGGTGGAGCGCAGGTCGGCGCAGGCCTTGGTGACGCGCGCGGCCATGCTCGCCTCGGCGAGCTTGCCCCAGGTGCGCGGGTCGTAGGTCTTCTTGTCGCCGACCTCGCCGTCGACCTTCAGGACGCCGTCGTAGTTCTGGAACATGTGGGCCGCCACCGGGCGGGTGAAGGCGTACTGGGTGTCGGTGTCGAGGTTCATCTTCACGACGCCGTTCTCCAGCGCGGTGCGGATCTCCTCCTCGGTGGAGCCGGAGCCGCCGTGGAAGACGAAGTCGAACGGGTCGGCCTTGCCGTGCTTGGCGGCGATGCCGTCCTGGAGCTCACGGAGCAGCTCCGGGCGGAGGACGACGTTGCCCGGCTTGTAGACGCCGTGGACGTTGCCGAAGGAGGCGGCCAGCAGGTAGCGGCCCTTCTCGCCCAGGCCCAGCGCCTCGGCGGTGCGCTCCACGTCCGCGACGGTGGTGTAGAGGTCGTCGTTGATCTCGTGGGAGACGCCGTCCTCCTCGCCACCGGTCGGGGTGATCTCGACCTCAAGGATGATCTTCGCCTTCACGGCCTCGGCGAGCAGCTCCTTGGCGATGGCCAGGTTCTCGTCGAGCTTCTCGGCGGAGCCGTCCCACATGTGGGACTGGAAGAGCGGGTTCTGACCGGCGGCGACGCGCTCCTGGGAGATCGCGAGCAGCGGGCGGACATAGCCGTCCAGCTTGTCCTTCGGGCAGTGGTCGGTGTGCAGCGCGATGTTCACCGGGTACTTCTTGGCGACGACGTGCGCGAACTCGGCCAGGGCGACGGCGCCCGAGACCATGTCCTTGCTGTACTGGCCGCCCAGGAATTCCGCACCACCGGTGGAGATCTGGATGATGCCGTCGCTCTCCGCCTCGGCGAAGCCGCGCAGAGCGGCGTGCAGAGTCTGCGTCGAGGTCACATTGATGGCCGGGTAGGCGAACTTGCCTGCCTTCGCCCGGTCGAGCATCTCGTTGTAGACCTCGGGGGTTGCGATGGGCATCTGTCCGCTCCTTGTGATGTGCGGGTACGGGCGTTCTACGGGCCCTGACCTAGGGGGCGACGGTCATCGTCGGACCCATCTTCCCAGACTCGCGAAATTGCTCCACATGGTGATTGGCCGAAGGGCGCGGTGTTTCACGTGAAACACCGCGCCCTTCGGCCGCGCAACCTGAGAAAGGACAGGTCAGGCTCTATAGATCAGGCCAGGCCGAGCTCGTCGATCGCGTAGGCGTAGACATAGGGAACGCCGGCGGTCTCGCTGATCTTCTCGGCGGCACCGGTCGCCCGGTCCACGATCGTGGCGACCGCGACGACCTCGGCACCGGCCTCGCGCACGGCCTCGACGGCCGTCAGCGGCGAGCCACCGGTGGTGGAGGTGTCCTCGACCACCAGGACCCGGCGGCCCTTGATGTCGGCACCCTCGATGCGGCGCTGGAGACCGTGGGCCTTGGCCGCCTTCCGCACGACGAAGGCGTCCAGCGTCTTGCCGCGCGCGGCGGCGGCGTGCAGCATCGCGGTCGCCACCGGGTCGGCGCCCATGGTCAGGCCGCCCACGGCGTCGAAGTCGAACTCGGCCGTCGTGTCGAGCATGACCTGCCCGACCAGCGGCGCGGCCGTGCCGTCCAGGGTGACCCGGCGCAGGTCGATGTAGTAGTCGGCCTCCATGCCGGAGGAGAGGGTGACCTTGCCGTGGATCACGGCCTTGTCCTTGATCTGGCCCAGCAGTGCCTCGCGCGCTTCGCTCATGTCCATGAGCTTAGGCCAGGCCCAGGGAACGCCAGGTCCAGGTCGTGGCGATCTCCAGGGGGTCGATCGGCGTGACGAGGCGGGGGTGGGTGTTCAGCCCGTTGGGCGGGCCGGACTGCGGCTCCACGCACACCGCCTCGGTCTGCTCGTCGTAGACGACGACCCACTCGGCGCGGCTGGTGACCTTCAGCTCCAGGGCGCCGGGCCAGGTGAGGGTGACGTCGACGCCGTCGGGCATCCCGAAGCAGTCGTCCCAGGGGCCGGGCCGGGGCTCGATGCGCTGTCCGGTGGGGAGGTGGTCGTCGCCGCGCTCCTCCTGCCAGGACGGCTGGAAGCCGATCTCCACGTCCTTGCCGACGCCGAGGTTCCGCAGGAACCAGGGGTGCCAGCCGGCCTGTGCCGGGAAGGAGTCGTCATAGGTCTCGACGCCCATGGTGAGGGTGAGGGATTCCTCCGTCAGCTCCACCAGCTGGGTGACCCGGCCGCTGTAGGGCCAGGGCTCGGCGAGGTCGTAGGTGAACGCGGCGGACCGGTCGTCGGCGCGGGCGGTGCGCCAGGCGGTGTCGCGGCCGGTGCCGTGGATGGCGTGGGGAGGGGAGTTGACGGGCATCTGGTGGATCTCGCCGCCGTTGCGGAAGCGGCCTTCCGCGATGCGGCCGCACCACGGGACCATGGGGAAGGCGCCGTAGCGCGGTCCCTGGCGGAGCAGTTCGACTCCGCCGATCCTGAGGCCGGCGAGGCGGCAGCCATTGCCCGGATCCACGACCACTTCGGCGGCCCCGGCCGCCAACGTTACGTTTTGGCTCACGCCACCGACCCTAGGGCCTGCGGCCCACGCCGACCTGCCGGTTTGTGGGCAATCGTTCCGCTGGGGCGGAACAGGTGGGCACAAACCGGCCACCGGGCCGCACCCGGAAACGGCGCTCAGCGCCTGCGGCGAAACGCCCGGGTCACCACGACCGCGCCCGCCAGGGCGATCGCCGCCGCCGGCGCGGCCCACCGCAGCACGGCCGTGCCGGTGGCCGCCTCCGGCGCCGGCACCGGCGCGTAGCGCCCGCGCGGCGGCGCGTGGTCGACTTCCTCCGCACTGCGGCCGATCATCGTGCGGCGCGCGTGCGCCGCCTCCGCCGGCGGCTCGTCGTCGAGGACGTCGTCCTCGAAGCCACCCGACCCGCCGAGCGGCCCGTCGAGCACCTCATCCTCGTCGGCGGTCCCGCCGTCGCCCTCCTGCGCGCCGGACGGCGTGAGCGGCACCTCCGCCGCCTCTTCCTCCCGCAACTCCTCCGCCAGCGCCGCCCCGAACCGGTCGAGCAGCCGCCGCGCCACGGACTCCGCCGTCTTCGCGTCGAACTCCGCGAGCCGCCCCGCGCCGCCGACCGTTCCCGTGCAGCTCAGCCGGGTGCCGCCGGGCGTCTCCTCCGGCTGGGCGCTCAGCGTGAGCGTCACCGTGCCGGAGCCCCGGGCCTCGGTGCCCTCGCCGGAGAGCTCGTACGAACCGTCCCGCTCGGTCAGCCGCATCTCACCCCGGTAGGTGATCGTGGATCCGCCGATGCGCAGCCGGAGCCGCCCGGTGAGGGCGGCACCGGACGAGGCGTCCTGCTGGAGGCCGGGGACGCAGCGGGCGACGCGCGCGGGGTCGGAGAGGACCCGCCGCACCGCACCGACGGGAAACGGAACGAACACCTCATGCTCCATAGCTAGCGAGCCTACCCATCGGGCCCCGCACCAGGCCCGCCCCGGTCGAATACGAGTCGAATCCGATCGAACTTTCCGTCAGAAGACGGTCAGTCTCCGACAGTGAAGCGCTCTCCCACGTGCTTGGGCGTCTCGATCTCGTCGATGAGCGCCACCGCGTAGTCCTCGGTGGAGATCCGGCTCTTGCCCTCCGCGTTCACGACGAGGTCGTCGAGCGCGGTGCGGTAGGCGCCCGAGCGCTCGCCGGGCTCGATCAGGCCCGCCGGGGAGACGTTGGTCCAGCGGACGTCGGAGACCGTGCGGTAGAAGTCCAGCGCGTCGCCGTGGGCGTGCATGATCTGCAGCAGGAACTCCGGCAGCCCCTCCGCGTCCCAGACCAGCTTGCCGTCCGGGGTGCGCAGCGAGCCCGCGCCACCGACGGCGATCAGTCGGGGGGCCGCGTCGCCGAGCGTGCGCAGGCCGGCGACCAGGGACTCCGCCGCGGGCTTGATGGTGGCGAGGTGGCCGGGGCCGTCGCCGCCGCCGACGGCGCTGACGACGACGTCCTGGCCCTTGGCCACGGCGGCGACCGAGGCCGGGTCGAGGACGTCACCGGTGGTGACGGTGAGGTTCGGGTGCTGCTCGGTGAGCTTGGCGGGGTCGCGGACGACGGCCGTGACCTGGTGGCCCCGGTCCAGCGCCTCGCGCAGGACGCGGCTGCCGATGGTGCCGGTGGCTCCGAAGAGGGCGATCTTCGCCATGGGGGTGTCTCCTGTCGCACGGTTCAAGGACGTGTGGTGACGTGTAGGTGTGGGTGGTGCGTACGCGTGGTGCGCAATGACCACGCTAGGAGCGGCCGCCCCACCCGGCCAGGTAGGCTCGCGTCTCCCCATGGTGAAAAAGCGACACACTGACCCATGCGCGTCCGTCGGGAGCGACGGCGGCATCCTGGAGCTCGCCTACGAGCCCCCGCCCGGCGCCCCGCCCGGTCTGGAAGTGATGACCGTGGCCGAGCTGCGCGAGCGGGCGCGCGAGGGGCTGCTGTCCACGCCGCAGCGGCTGGACTTCCACCAGCTCGTCGCCGTCGACGCCGGCTCCGCCGTCCACACCGTCGACTTCCGCACCCACACCCTCGACGCGGGTTCGGTGCTGTGGGTCCGTCCCGGGCAGGTCCAGCAGTTCGGGGACGTCGACGCGATCGAGGGCACCGTCATCCTCGTCCAGCCGGGCTTCATGCCCCCGGGTACGGCCGTCTCCGACGCGGCGGACGACCCGTTCGGGCCGGTGCTGTGGCGGCCGGGCGGCGAGGACGGGGAGGCCGTCTTCTGCGCCGTGCGGCACCTGGCGACGGACTACCGCACCGGCGAGCGGCTGGCCCCCGCCATCCGCACGGAGGTGCTGCGTCATCTGTTCTCGGTGCTGGTGCTGCGGCTGACGCACGCCTCCGCGCCCGCAAGCGGCCTGCCCGCTCCCGGGGACGCCTTCATGCGGTTCCGCGCCGCCGTGGAGCGCGACTTCGCCGGCCGTCACCGCGTGGCCGACTACGCCCGGGACCTGGGCTACGCGCCCCGCACCCTGTCCCGGGCCACGCTGGCGGCGGCCGGGGTCGGGGCGAAGGAGTTCGTCGACCGCCGGGTGATGCTGGAGGCCAAACGGCTGCTGGCGCACAGCGACCTGCCCGCCGCGCGAATCGCCGAACGGCTCGGCTTCGCCGACGCCGCCAACTTCTCCAAGTTCTTCCAGCAGCGCGCGGGGGACACCCCCGGCGCCTTCCGGGCGGCCCTGCGAGGTCAGCCCGCGTAGCGCGGGTGCATCAGCGTGGACGGCAGCGCGCCCGCCTCCTTGCGGCGCTCGGCCGCCAGACCCTCGGCGCGCAGCCTCTCCGGGGTGAGGGACGGCAGGGGCGGCCGGGGCACGGGCAGCGCCAGCCGTACCGGCTCCCGCGCGGCCAGTACCAACCCCCAGTCCCGCTCGGGCGCCCCGCGCTCCCGGGTGACCGCCACGCGATAGGGCGCGGTGCACAGCCCCACGGAACGCAGCGTCGCCTCGACGGTCCAGAAGACGTGCGGCCGGGCGTCGAGGTCTCCCCCGTGCACGGCTATTCGGCCGCCTGGGGCGAGGACGCGCGCCACCAGCCCGTAGAACTCCTGGGAGTAGAGCTTGGTGCTGGGCGTGAGCCCGGGGTCGGGCAGGTCGGAGATGACCACGTCGTACGGGCCGGCGGCGGCCTCCCGGCCGTCGCGCAGCCAGTCGAAGGCGTCGGCGGTCACCACCCGTACCCGTCGATCGCGGTAGGCGCGGCGGTTGAGGCCGGCCAGGCCGGGGTCGGTCCGGGCCAGCCGCAGCACCTCGGGGTCGAGCTCGACGACGGTCACGGAACGGACGTCCGGGTAGCGCAGCACCTCGCGCACCGCGAGGCCGTCGCCGCCGCCGAGGACGAGGACGCGGCGGTGCTCCCCGGCCAGGGCGGGGTGGACGAGCGCCTCGTGATAGCGGGATTCGACATCCCCGCTGACGCTCAGCCGGCCGTCGAGGAAGAGGGAGAGCGGCCGCCCGCCGCCGTCCCCGCCGGCCAGCACCACCTCCTGGACCTCCGAGCGCACCGCGACCCTGACGTCCGTGCCGTAGACGGCCCGCCGGGCGGCCTGCTCGAAGGGGCCCGTGAGCACCGAGCACACCGCCAGCACCACCAGCACCAGGCCATTGGCGGTGAGCAGCGCCCAGCGGGCCCTCGGCGACAGATCCCGCCGGAAGAGCCAGAGCACCAGCGCCCCGCCCGCCACGGCGTTGACCGCGCCGGTGACCAGCGCGCCCGTCAACTGGCCCAGCACGGGCAGCAGGAGGAAGGGAAAGGCGAGCCCGCCGACCAGGGCGCCCACATAGTCGGCGGCGAAGAGATCGGCGACCGCGCAGCCCGCGTCCTGCCGGCGGATGCGCTGGATGAGCGTCATCAGCAGCGGCACCTCGGCGCCGATGAGCACCCCGATCATGAGCGAGAAGGCCACCATGGCGAGCCGGGCCTGCCCGTACCAGGCGAAGCAGGCGTAGAGCGCCATGGCGGAGAGGCCGCCGGTCAGCGCCAGCACCGCCTCGACGGCGGCGAAGCCGAGCGCCGCGCGGGCGCGCAGCCGCTTGGCGAGCAGCGAGCCGACACCCATGGCGAAGACCATGACGGACAGCACGACGGACGCCTGGGTGACGGAGTCGCCGAGCAGGTAGGAGGCGAGCGCGACCAGCTCCAGCTCGTAGACCAGCCCGCAGGCGGCACAGATGAAGACCGTGGTCAGCACGGCGAGACGGCCGAGCCCGGCCGGTACGGGCAGCCGCGCCGGTACCGGGCGGTGGAGGACCATGCGGTAACGCTACGTCACGAACCAGGGCCCCCTTGTCACCCACACGGGTTTAAGTTCACGCGCTTGGGCGACTCCCGAGCGGCTCTCACAGGGGTGCGGCCATCCGCACACCCACGCGGGTCCGGGTGGCCACCAGCCGCCCTTCCTGGGGATACGCGTGCCAGGTGCGCCAGCTGACCTGGCCGTCGCGGCGCTGGGCGAGCAGGGCGGTGAAGGCGTGGGGATCTCCGGGAAACGTTCCGGCCAGCCCCTGCGGGTGTTCGGCGACCAGCGCCAGGAGCTCCTGGGCGCGCCCCGCGAAGGAACATCGCGAGAGGGTCTCCACGCGCGCCGCGAACTCGTACTCCCAGGCGCCCACGCGCTTGGCGACGCCCAGGGGCAGCGGGGTCTGGCTGCCGGGTATGCAGGCGACCGTCTCCGAGCAGACTCCGTCCTCCTCTTCGAGTATGACCTGGTGCGAGGCGCCCAGCAGGCGCAACTGCACGGCCGCTCCGTCCAGTCGGAGGTCGAGCACCGCCAGCGCGGGCAGGGGGTCCTTCCCCAGACACCAGGCGAGATCGGCGGCGCGGGTATCGGTGTAGGTGGTCTTGAGGGTGGTGAGCATGGGTCGGCTCCGCGAGCAAGCAGTGGAGGGTGGGCCGGCCCGCCCCGAGGAGGACCACATTCCTGATCGAGTGCGCCGGCTCATGCCCACATCTGAGGTCCCGCGGACCGGTTCCGGCAGGGGCCATTCCGGTGTGCCGGGGATTTCCGGGGATTGTCTCAACGTGGCTCTGATCGAGGGAATCACGAATGAGCGGCGCCCACAGCGGTTTTACCCATGATCTGCAACTTTCCATCCACCCGAGGGCCATGCAGTTCAAATGTTCAACAGACCGGCGCACATAAGTTCAACACATCGGCGTCCGGCGGATACGGAAAATCCGCCGGACGCATATGCGGCTGGGCATGAGCCCCTTGCAAATCTCCCGATCAGGCGGCCGCGATCAGCTTCTCCACCGCCTCGACCACGGACTTCTCCCGCCGGCAGAAGGAGAAACGCACCAGATGGGAGGGGGCGTCCGGAGCGAGCAGGAAGGCGGAGGTGGGAATGGCCACCACCCCGGCGCGCAGCGGCAGTTCACGGCAGAATCGCACGCCGTCCGCGTGCCCCCACGCGCGGATGTCCGCCTGGAGGAAATAGCCCGCCTCCGCACGATAGGGGCGCAGACCGGCCCGGGTGAGCCCCTCGCTCAGCAGATCCCGGTTACGGCGCAGAGTCCGCCGGAGCTCCCCCGCCCACTCCTCCACGCCCCCCAATGCCCGCGCGAGCGCCTCCTGGTAGGGCGTGCCGGACGCATAGGTGAGGAATTGTTTCGCCGCCGCCACCGCCGCCACCAGCCGGGCCGGACCGCACACCCAGCCGACCTTCCACCCCGTGACGTTGAAGGTCTTGCCGGCCGAGGAGATGGTCAGGGTCCGCTCCCGCATCCCCGGCAGGGCGGCGATCGTCCGGTGCGTCGCGTCGTCGTAGACCAGGTGCTCGTAGACCTCGTCCGTCACCACCGCCAGATCGCGCTCCCGGCAGAGCTCCGCGATCGCCGCCAGCTCCGCCGCCGTGAACACCTTCCCGGTGGGGTTGTGCGGGGAGTTGAGGATCAGCACGCGGGTACGGCCGGTGACGGCGGCCCGCAGCGCGTCCAGATCCAGCGCGAAGCCCGGCGTACCCCCGGCGGTCTCCGCGGCGTTCTCCTCAGCCAGCGGAACGGGCACCAGCCGGGCCCCGGCGAAGCGGGCCACCGCTGGATAGGCGTCGTAGCAGGGGTCGAAGGCGAGCACCTCGTCGCCCGGGTCGCACAGCGCCATCAGCGCCGCCGCGATCGCCTCCGTGGCCCCCGTGGTCACCAGCACCTCGCCCTGCGGCGCGTACTCCAGCCCGTACCGCCGCCGCTGGTGCGCGGCGACCGCCTCGCGCAGCGCGGGGAAGCCATAGGCGGGCGGGTACTGGTTGGCGCCCGCCAGCACCGCCGCCGCGACCTCCTCCAGCAGCGGACGGGGCCCGTCCAGCTCCGGCACGCCCTGGCCCAGGTTGACCGCGCCGGTCCGCCGCGCCAGCTCGGTCATCTCCGTGAAGACCGACTCCCCCATGCCCCGCACCCGCTCCGCCGGGCTCCAGCCCGTCTCCCTGGCGTTCACGTTCATCCCCACTCCCGTTGTCCCATCGGGTCATTCCGGTCCGGACGATCGAGATCACGATAGGCGGGGCGCGCGACGCGGCCCAGCGCCCCCGAAGACCCGGCGCGGAAGACCCGGCACACCGGGACGCGCGGCCCGGCGGGCGGACCAGCACACCGGGCGGCCCCTCGGCACGCCGACACTCCGGGGTGCGCCCGAGCGGGTGGAAGGCACACCGCTTACGGGCGTTTCCCGGTCGCGCGCGCGAGGACCGCGCCGCATGGTCGGTATGCCTCGACCGTCCCGTCCCGCACCGGAGGTACCGCGTGTCCGCCGGCCCCGCAGTCCACCGCGACGCAGCGCCCGTCCGGGCCCCCGAACCGCGCCGCGCCCGCCAGGGCCGCCGCCGTCCCGGCCGTACCGACCGGATCCGCGCGGCGCTGCGCCGGGCCCTGCCCGCGCTCGGGCTCTACGCCGCCGTCCGGCTGACCGGGATGACGGCGATGGCCGCGTGGGCCTGGTGGATCGGCAAGCACCCACGCACCCTGCTCGGCCACCTGTGGGACGGCATCTGGTACGCGGGCATCGCCCGCCACGGCTACGGCCTGGTCGTCCCCTCGCCCACCAGCAAGGGCGTCTTCTACAACGACCTCGCCTTCTTCCCCCTCTACCCGGGGCTGGTCCGGGGCGTCGTGACCGTGCTGCCGGTCACCGTCGTCACGGCCGGGCTGCTGGTGGCCTGGGCGGCCGCCGGGGCCGCCGCCTGGGGCGTCTACGCGGTCGGCGAGCGGCTGCACGGCCGCCGCGTGGGGACCGTGCTGGTGCTGCTGTGGGGGCTGCTGCCGCACGCGATCGTGCAGACCATGGCGTACACCGAGTCCCTGATGACCGCGCTGGCCGCCTGGTCGCTCTACGCCCTGTACACCCGCCGCTGGCTGTGGGCCGGGTCGCTGGCCCTGCTCGCCGGGCTCTCCCGGCCGAACGCGATCGCCGTGTCCGCCGCGATCGCCGTCGCCGCCGTCGTCGCCCTGCGGCGCGATCCGGACGCCCGCCGGGACTGGCGGATCTGGGTGGGCACGGCCATGGCACCGCTGGGCTGGGCGGGCTACGTCGTCTGGGCCGGCTTCCGCTCCGGGGGCGGGCCGCTGGGCTACTTCAGGGTGCAGCGGCTGTGGGGCTCGCGCTTCGACTTCGGGCGCGACGCCTTCCTCTTCACCCGGCACCTGTTCACCGGCCGGGACTCCATGGCCTACTACGTCACCCTGGCGACCCTCGCCGTCGCCCTCGTCGCCCTCGTCTTCCTGGCGCTGGACCGGCCGCCCGCCGCGCTGCTGGCGTACGCGCTGGTGCTGGCCGTCATCGCCGTCGGCGGCTCCAGCTACTACGCCTCCAAGCCGAGGTTCCTGCTGCCGGCCTTTCCGCTGCTGCTGCCGGCCGCCGTGGCGATGGCGAGAGCCCGGCCCCGCACCGTCGTCGTGACGACCGGTGCGCTGGCCGGGCTCTCGTTCCTCTACGGGACCTATCTCCTGACCGTGGCCAGGGTCCCGATGTAGCCGCGCGGCGCGGCGGGTGACAGCGGAGAGGCTCAGGCCTCGTCGTCCGGCTTGTCGTCGCCGTCCTCGATGTCGGCCTCCAGGCCCAGCTGCTCGGCGAGCCACTTGTCGAACTCGATCGAGGCCCGCACCCAGCTGACCGTGCTGGAGACGAAGTGCTCCAGCGCCACACCGACGCCGATCAGCATCTGCGCCTCACCGATCAGACGGACGGTGCCGTCGTCGTGGGTGTGGGTGTAGACCTTGGGCCACAGCGTGCGGCGGTTCCAGTCGTCGATGGCCTCGAGCAGCTTGGCCTTGTCCTCGATGTCGTGCGGACGGTCGTAGAACGTGCGCACGGAGAAGACCTGCTGCTCCTCCTCACCACGGAACATGAAGTACGTGCGGAACTGCTCCCACGGCGCGGCGAGGTCACCCTCGTCGTCCACGACGTACTTCAGCTCCATCTGCTCCAGGAGCTGCTTGACCAGGTCCTGGTCGGGGATGACGGGGCCTGTCGGGCCCGCCTCAGGCTGCGGTTCGGGCTGGCCCCCGAAATTCGGAATCGAGGACGGGTCGATGCTCACCGTTTGCTTCCCTTCGTACGGTCTCCCGCCATCCTCCCCCATCGTGGGCGGGGCCTGGTAGCCCCGCCCCGCCGTATGTCACAGCGTTTTCGCGACCGCCTCTTCCCGAACGGGCGAAACGGTGAGCTCCTCGGCCCCGTCCGCCACGTCGACACGGACGGTGTCGCCGTCCCGTACGTCCCCGGCGAGGATCGCCCGGGCGAGCCGGTCGCCGATGGCCGTCTGCACCAGCCGGCGCAGCGGGCGGGCGCCGTAGGCCAGGTCGGGCTGGGCCGCACCTTCGGCCTCGGGGGTGTGGCCGAGCCAGGCGAGCCAGCGCAGGGCGTCGTCGCTGACGTCCAGGGTGAGGCGGCGGTCGGCGAGGCGGCGCTGGAGGTGGCCGATCTGGATGCGGGCGATCCGCTCCAGCTGGTCGGTGCCCAGCGGGTGGAAGACGACGGTGTCGTCGAGACGGTTGAGGAATTCGGGGCGGAAGGAGGCGCGGACGGTCTCCAGCACCTTCTCCTTCTTCTGCTCCTCCTTCAGCAGCGGGTCCATCAGGAAGGCCGAGCCGAGGTTGGAGGTGAGGATGAGGATGGTGTTGCGGAAATCCACCGTTCGGCCCTGGCCGTCGGTGAGCCGGCCGTCGTCGAGGACCTGCAGGAGGATGTCGAAGACCTCGTGGTGGGCCTTCTCCACCTCGTCCAGCAGCACCACCGTGTACGGGCGGCGGCGCACGGCCTCGGTGAGCTGGCCGCCCTCCTCGTAGCCGACGTAGCCGGGGGGCGCGCCGACCAGGCGGGCGACGGAGTGCTTCTCGCCGTACTCCGACATGTCGATGCGGACCATCGCCCGCTCGTCGTCGAAGAGGAAGTCGGCGAGCGCCTTGGCCAGCTCGGTCTTGCCGACGCCGGTGGGGCCGAGGAAGAGGAACGAGCCGGTCGGACGGTCGGGGTCGGCGATCCCGGCCCGCGAGCGACGCACGGCGTCGGAGACGGCGCGCACGGCCTCGGCCTGGCCGATCAGCCGCTTGCCCAGCTCCTCCTCCATGCGCAGCAGCTTCTGCGTCTCGCCCTCCAGCAGCCGGCCGGCGGGGATGCCGGTCCAGGAGGCGACGACGTCGGCGATGTCGTCCGGGCCGACGTCCTCCTTGACCATGAGGTCCTTGGCGGCGGCCTCCTGCTCGGCCTCCACCTCCGCCTTCGCGGCCTCCTCCAGCTCCCGCTCCACAGCGGGGATCTCCCCGTAGAGCAGCTTGGAAGCGGCGTCGAAATCGCCGTCGCGCTGGGCGCGCTCGGCCTGCACCCGCAGATCGTCCAGGCGCTCCTTGAGCTCACCGACGCGGTTGAGGGACTGCTTCTCCTTCTCCCAGCGGGCGGTCAGGCCGCGCAGCTCCTCCTCCTTGTCGGCCAGATCGCGGCGGAGCTTGGCCAGGCGCTCCTTGCTCGCCTCGTCGGACTCGTTCCGCAGCGCCAGCTCCTCCATCTTCAGCCGGTCGACGGCGCGCTGGAGCTCGTCGATCTCCACGGGCGAGGAGTCGATCTCCATGCGCAGCCGGGACGCGGCCTCGTCGACCAGGTCGATGGCCTTGTCCGGCAGGAAGCGGGAGGTGATGTACCGGTCGGAGAGGGTGGCGGCGGCCACCAGCGCGGAGTCGGCGATCTGCACCTTGTGGTGCGCCTCGTAGCGGCCCTTGAGGCCGCGCAGGATCGCGATGGTGTCCTCGACGGACGGCTCGGCCACCAGCACCTGCTGGAAGCGGCGCTCCAGCGCGGGGTCCTTCTCGATCCGCTCCCGGTACTCGTCCAGCGTCGTCGCCCCGACCATGCGGAGCTCGCCGCGCGCGAGCATGGGCTTGAGCATGTTGCCCGCGTCCATGGCGGAGTCCCCGCCCGCGCCGGCGCCCACGACGGTGTGGAGCTCGTCGATGAAGGTGATGATCTGGCCGTCACTGGCCTTGATCTCCGCCAGAACGGTCTTCAGCCGCTCCTCGAACTCACCCCGGTACTTCGCACCCGCGACCATCGCGCCCAGGTCGAGCGCGACCAGCCGCTTGTTCTTCAGCGACTCCGGAACGTCACCCTTCACTATCCGCTGCGCGAGCCCCTCGACGACGGCCGTCTTGCCGACGCCGGGCTCGCCGATGAGCACGGGGTTGTTCTTCGTGCGCCGCGACAGCACCTGCACCACGCGCCGGATCTCGTGATCCCGGCCGATGACGGGGTCGAGCTTGCCGTCACGGGCGGCGGCCGTGAAGTCCGTACCGAACTTCTCCAGCGCCTTGTACGTGCCCTCGGGGTCCGGCGTCGTCACCCGGCGCCCGCCCCGGGCCGCCTCGAACGCCTCCAGCAGCTTCTTGGCCGACGCGCCCTGATCCGCCAGCAGCTCACCCGCACGGCCACCGCGCGCGGCCAGGCCCATCAGCAGGTGCTCGGTCGAGATGTACTCGTCGCCCAGGTCACGGGCGCGGTCGGTGGCGTCCGCGAGGACGGCCATCAGCTCCCGGTCCGGCTGCGGCGGCGCCACCGTCGACCCCTGAACGCTCGGCATCCCCGCCAGCAGCCGCTCGGCCCCACCGCGCAGCGCGGCCGCGTCCGCGTCGACGGCGGCCAGCAGATCCATCACGTTCTCGTTCTCCCGGCCGGCCAGCAGGGCCAGCAGGAGGTGCGCCGGCGTCATGTCGGCATGCCCGGCCGACACGGCACGGTCACTGGCGGCGCTCAGCGCCTCCCGGCTCTTGTTCGTCAGCTCGGCATCCACGGCGACGGGCTCCTCCTCGCGCTCACAGGCTCATCGGGCTTGCCTGATGGAACGTGCAATAAGTTGAGTCTAGTCCACTC
>NZ_JBTOLC010000046.1:0-43416 GCF_054551825.1 Streptomyces sp. L500 | reverse complement strand
GAGCCCATCACGCACCGCTCACCCGCTCTCGCCCAGAGTGAAACGGATCACCCATTCGAGGGAGTCGAGGCATGACACGGGCCCCACGGCGAACAGTGGCGTGCCCGCGCGGGCGTCCTAGGGGGACGGCGAAGGCCGTCAGACCGTGACGGCGAAGCGGGAGGCGTCGAAGACGCCTTCCGCGACGATCACGGCGGGCCCGGTCATCTCGACGGTGCCGTCCGGGGTCTCGCTGATCACCAGGCGTCCGCCGGGGACGTCCACGGTGTAGGTGACGGGGTGGCCCAGGACGGCCGGGTCGGCGCCGTCGCGGCGGGCCGTCGCGACCATCACGGCGCAGGCGCCCGTGCCGCAGGAGCGGGTCTCGCCCGAGCCCCGCTCGTGGACCCGCATGGCGACGTGGCGGGGGCCGCGGTCGACGACGAACTCCACGTTGACGCCGTCCGGGTAGGTGGCGGCCGGGGCGACGGCGGGGGCGGTGAACAGGTTCCCGGCGTCGGCGAGGTCGTCGACGAAGGAGACGGCGTGGGGGTTGCCCATGTTGACGTTGCGCGCGGGCCAGTCGCGCTCACCGACGGTGACGGTGACCTCGCCCTCGGGGAGCTCGGCCCGGCCCATGGCGACGGTGATCCCGCCGGGCTCGCCGTCGGGGCCCGGCTTGGCGATGTGGGCGTGCCGGACGCCGGCGCGGGTGGCGATCGCGAGGTCGCCCGCCTCGGCGAGGCCCGCCGCCTGGAGGTAGCGCGCGAACACCCGGACGCCGTTGCCGCACATCTCGGCGACGCTGCCGTCGCTGTTGCGGTAGTCCATGAACCACTCGGCCTCGTCGGCCATCGCCCGCGCCTCGGGGTGGGCGGCGGAGCGCACCACCCGCAGCACGCCGTCCGCGCCTATGCCCGCACGCCGGTCGCACAGGAGCGCGACCGCGGTCGGGGACAGCTCCAGGCGCCCGTCGTGGTCGGGGATGATCACGAAGTCGTTCTCGGTGCCGTGACCCTTGAGGAAGGCGATCTGCGCGGTGCTCACGCTTCGATGGTACGGGGCCTCGCCCGGGGGCCCTCCGCCGGTCCCCGCGCCGGTCAGCGCAGTCGCGCCACGCGCAGGACGGCGAGGAGGACCACCACGGCGACGACGGCCGTGTAGGCGGCCACGTACCGCCAGTCCGGGCGCCGCCCGGAGCCGCGCGGCGGCAGGCCCGGCCAGGTGTAGCCCACGCGACGGGCCGCCATCACGCCCCAGCCGGCGGCGCAGCAGCTGATGAGCAGGCCGAGTACCGCGACGAGGGGTCCGCCGTCGCCGAACTCGAAGGCGAGCGGGAAGGCGAACATCAGCGAGCCGACGGCGGCGAGCACGACGATGGGCGCGAGCTGCCACAGCCTCAGCCTGCGCGGCGGGCGCAGCTCGCGGAACGACTCGGGCGCCGTCGCGTCCGCCGTCGTCCCCTCGGTGTCGTCGGGGCCGTCCGGGGTGAGCACGTCCGGCTCTCCCCCGGCCACCGCCGGGAGGTCGCCCCAGGGCTGCGGCTGATGCGGTCTGTCACGAGGGCCGGCCTCCATCGCCACGCGCCCTCCCAACTCGGACTCCACGGCTCGATCGAAGCTTGATGATGGCACGTCGGACGCGCTCCCCAGGGCGTGCGGAGCGTCCCGATGCCATCACGTGATCAGGCTGTAATAGCCCGTTCGACCAACGCCAGCGCTCGCTCGGGAAGTTCCGCCCGTCGCTCGGCGGCGCCGCTCAGCCAGTGGACGCGCGAATCCCGCCGGAACCACGAGTCCTGCCGGCGCGCGAAGCGCTTGGTGGCGCGGACGGTCTCGGTGCGGGCCTCGTCCTCGGTGCACTCCCCCGCCAGGAAGGCGAGCACCTGCTGATAGCCGAGGGCGCGTGAGGCCGTGCGCCCCTCGCGCAGGCCCTCGCGCTCCAGGGCGCGCACCTCGTCGACGAGCCCGGCCTCCCACATCCGGTCCACCCGGACGGTGATCCGTTCGTCCAGTTCGGGGCGCTCGACGTCCACGCCGATCTGCAGGGCGTCGTAGACGGGCTCCTCGCCGGGCAGGTTCGCCGTGAAGGGCCGGCCGGTGAGCTCGATGACTTCCAGGGCGCGCACGATGCGGCGGCCGTTGCCGGGGAGGATCGCGCGGGCGGCGGCCGGGTCGGCGGCGGCCAGCCGGGAGTGGAGGGCGCCGGGGCCGAGCTCCTCGAGCTCGGCCTCCAGCCGGGCGCGGACGGCCGGGTCGGTGCCGGGGAAGTCCATGGCGTCGATGGTGCCCTTGACGTAGAGCCCGGAGCCCCCGACGAGGATCGGCGTACGTCCCTCGGCGAGCAGCCGGTCGATGTGGGCCCGAGCCAGTCGCTGGTACTCGGCGACGCTGGCGGCCTCGGTGACGTCCCAGATGTCGAGCAGGTGGTGCGGCACGCCCTGCCGCTCCTCCATGGTCAGTTTGGCCGTGCCGATGTCCATGCCGCGGTAGAGCTGCATGGAGTCGGCGTTGACGACCTCGCCGCCCAGGTGCTGGGCGAGGGCGACGCCGAGATCGGACTTGCCTGCCGCCGTGGGACCGACGACGGCGATGACCCGGGGTGCGGGAGCTGCGTTTCTCACCGCTTCAGTCTCCCAAACCTCCGGAGCACCCCACGAACGAGCGACGTGACGCGACGCGGGCGGCTTCGTTGCCTGTTGCGAGGTTCCGAGAGCCGGTTCGCGGACCGGCGTGCGTGAGCGGCGCCATGGGACGCCCCTGACGACGCGGGATTTCGCTCACACCAGTAAGGTAATGGAGTAGATATGGGCGTGTTTGCAAGGCTTCTCGGCAGGTCGTCGTCGAAGTCCTCGGCGTCAACGGAAGAGGCCGCGGCTGCCACTCCGACGGCGGAATCCACCGACGCCGCGGGGACGGCCGAGGCGCAGCCGGAGGCGGCGGCCGAGACCGAGGCCGAGGAGGCCGCGGAGGAGGCGGCAGACGGGGTGGAGATCCCGAAGCAGCAGTCGGCGGAGAAGGCGGCCGACAGCGAGGCCGGTGAAGGCGCCCGCAAGTAGTTCGGCGAGGAAAGACGAGGGGCGGCCACCATGGGTCTGCTGGACAATCTCAAGGCCAAGCTCGGCCCGTTGAAGGACAAGGCCGGCGATCTCGCGCAGCAGCACGGGGACAAGATCGAGCAGGGGCTCGAGAAGGCCGCCAAGGTGGTCGACGAGAAGACCAAGGGCAAGTACAGCAGCCAGATCCAGACCGGTACGGGCAAGGCCAAGGACGCCCTGGGCCGCCTGGCCGAGCAGGACGGCAAGTCCGGGGGCCCGGCCGGCGGGAAGGGCCCCGGGGCCTCCTGACCCTCGTCATCACCTTGAGTCGGCGACGGCCGTGGAGCACGCTCCACGGCCGTCGCCGTGTACGCGGCTCACGACCGGCGGCGGGTCACGACCAGGCGGCCACGAGGTAGCCCACGCCGTAGGGGGCCTCGTCGTACAGCAGGGCCCCGCCCAGTCCGGCGCCCTCCGCCGCGCCCGCCAGGACCTGCCAGGGGGCGCGTCCGGCCGCCTGGAGCTCGCGGGCGACTCCGGGGTCCAGGGCGGCCAGGGCGGCCGTGTCGGCGGCGCCCAGGGCCCGTGCCGCCTCGGCGTCGAAGGGCTCGGCCCGCTCGTCCAGGTATCCCGGCGCCTTGACCGTGCGGCAGGCGCTGCCGTCGCCCATCACCAGGAGTGCGGTCCGCTGGGGCGTGGCGGCCAGTTCCCGGCCGGTCGCCAGGCACCGCTCGCTCTCGAGCGTCGCTCCGACGCCCAGGCCCTCGACCGGCGCGGCGGCCCACTTCGTGCGCTCCAGCAGCCAGGCGGCGACGGCCAGGGACTGCGGGAGGGTGCGCTCACCGGCGGGTTCCCCCGCGCCGAGCCGCACGTCGAGGTCCACTCCCAGGCCGCGGAAGGACCCGGGGGAGCCCGGCGGGTAGGCGCCGTCACCGGCGTGCGGGGCGGGGCCCACGACGACGAGCCGGTCGGGCCGGGCGGCCGCCAGCACGGCCACCGCGTCCAGGCAGGCGGCCCGCAGGCCGTCCAGCTCGGACGCGGCCCCGGCGGCCACGTCGGGGACCAGCAGGGGCGGGCAGGGGCATACGGCGGCGGCGACGAGCATGGCCGCACCCTAGCAATTCGCGATCAACGCTCGTCGGGCTTCCCCGGACCGTCGTGCGGCCGTTTCCCCGCCGGGTTCCGCAGGCCCACCTGTGACCTGCGCGGACCCGTCACGTCCCGCTGTGCCGCCGTGCCCGCTCAGTCGCAGCCGCAGCCCGGGCCCGCCGCGGGCGCCGGCGTCGGCGCGGGGGCGCCGATGCGCGGGATGCCCAGCATCACGCCCTGGGGCTTCTCCGCCGGAGCGGCGTTGCGCTTCTCCCACGCGTCGCCCGCGGGCGTGCGGCGGACGGCCTTCGCCGCGCCCTCGGCCAGCAGGTGGTGCGGGGCGGCGTAGGTGATCTCGACGGTGACCACGTCGCCCGGGCGCACGTCCTCGTCCGGCTTGGTGAAGTGGACCAGGCGGTTGTCGGGGGCGCGGCCGGAAAGGCGCCGGGTGGCGTCGTCCTTGCGGCCCTCGCCCTCGGCGACCATGACCTCCAGGACCCGGCCGACCTGCTTCTTGTTCTCCTCCCAGGAGATCTCCTCCTGGAGGGCGACCAGACGCTCGTAGCGCGCCTGCACGACCTCCTTGGGGATCTGCCCGTCCATGGTCGCCGCCGGGGTGCCGGGGCGCTTGGAGTACTGGAAGGTGAAGGCGTTGGCGAAGCGGGCCTCACGGACGACGTGCATGGTCTGCTCGAAGTCCTCCTCGGTCTCGCCGGGGAAGCCCACGATGATGTCGGTGGAGATGGCGGCGTCCGGCATGGCGGCGCGCACCTTCTCGATGATGCCCAGGAAGCGCTCCTGGCGGTACGAGCGGCGCATCGCCTTGAGGACCGTGTCCGAGCCGGACTGCAGCGGCATGTGGAGCTGGTGCATCACGTTCGGCGTCTCGGCCATCGCGGCGATCACGTCGTCGGTGAAGTCGCGCGGGTGGGGCGAGGTGAAGCGGACGCGCTCCAGGCCCTCGATCCGGCCACAGGCGCGCAGCAGCTTGGAGAACGCCTCGCGGTCGCCCATGTCGGAGCCGTAGGCGTTGACGTTCTGGCCGAGGAGGGTGATCTCGCTGACGCCCTCGGCGACGAGCGCCTCGACCTCGGCGAGGATGTCGCCCGGGCGACGGTCCTTCTCCTTGCCGCGCAGCGCGGGGACGATGCAGAAGGTGCAGGTGTTGTTGCAGCCGACGGAGATGGAGACCCAGGCCGCGTAGGCGCTCTCACGGCGCGTCGGCAGCGTGGAGGGGAACGCCTCCAGCGACTCGGCGATCTCGACCTGCGCGTCCTCCTGGACGCGGGCGCGCTCCAGCAGCACCGGCAGCTTGCCGATGTTGTGGGTGCCGAAGACGACGTCGACCCAGGGGGCCCGCTTGACGATCGTGTCGCGGTCCTTCTGGGCGAGGCAGCCGCCGACGGCGATCTGCATGCCGGGCCGCTTCGTCTTCATCGGGGCCAGGCGGCCGAGATTGCCGTACAGCTTGTTGTCGGCGTTCTCCCGCACCGCGCAGGTGTTGAAGACGACGACGTCGGCGTCGCCCTCGGCGGTGCCTTCGGGCGCGCGGACATAGCCCGCTTCCTCCAGGAGGCCGGACAGCCGCTCGGAGTCATGGACGTTCATCTGGCACCCGTAGGTGCGCACCTCGTATGTCTTCGCACTCATCTCAATCGACCAGGGTACGTGGTCCCTCGGACAGCGTGCCCCCACGTTTCCCCGGTACCCCCGCCCCGTCCCGTGATCTCCGCCCCGAGCCGCTCCCCGCCGAGGCCTGGTCGACGCGGCGGCGGGCTGGCAGGATCCGAGCGTGCTTCCCCGATTCGCGCGCCCCGGCGGGCGTCGTGCCGCGCGGGCGGGCGCGGTGGCGGCCGCCGTGCTCGCCCTGCTGCTGTGGTCGCTGTGGCCGCCCGACCGGGGCCCGGAGCCGGTCGGGGAGATCACGGTCGCGACGGGGGTGCCGACCGGGGTGTACGAGAAGTACGGCGACGTCCTCAAGGAGGACCTGGGCCAGGACCTGCCGGCCCTGAAGGTACGGCTGCGGCACAGTCAGGGCTCCCTCGACAACCTGCGGCAGCTCGCGAGCGGCGAGGCCGACTTCACGTTCGCCACGGCCGACGCGGTGGCCACCTACCGGGACCGCAAGCAGCCGGGTGCCGGACGGCTGCGGGCGTGCGCGCGGCTCTACGACGACTACATGCAGCTGGTCGTGCGCAAGGACTCCCCCGTGAAGTCCACCCGGGATCTCGCGGGGCTGCGGGTGGGGGTGGGGGCGGACGGGTCGGGGGTGCAACTGATCGCCCGGCGGCTGCTCCAGGCCGCCCGTCTCGACTTCGAAAAGGACATCACGCCGGTGCGGGTGGGCATCGACCGGATGCCGGGGCTGCTGGAGAAGGGCGAGCTCGACGCGTTCTTCTGGTCCGGCGGACTGTCCACCAACGCCGTCAAGGTCCTGGGAGAGCGGCTGCCGATAAGGCTCGTCCAGCTCGGGGACCTCATCGAGCCCCTCCACCGGATGGGGCGGCAGACGCGCTACTACCGGTCGGCGATGATGCCGACGGACGCCTATCCCGAGCTGAACGCCCCCGGCGTCGTCCAGACGATCGCGATCGCGAACCTCCTGGTCACCAGGGACGACACCGACGCGGATCTCACCGAGAGCGTCACCCGCACGGTGATCAAGAGCCGTGACCACATCGGCAGCAAGGTGAACGCCGCGCAGAAAGTGGACCTCCGCACGGCCATCTTCACCGACCCCCTGGAGCTCCACGCCGGAGCGCGCCGCTATTACCTGTCGGCCAAGCCCTGAACCTGTTTCCGGTCGCGACGCCGTCGGCTCAGCCGCCATGGCGCGGTACGGCGATCGTCGCGCGCAGTCCGGTCGGCCTGTTCGGCTCGTACGAGAGCGTGGCGCCGCCGGCGGCGAGCAGGGCGCGGGAGATGGACAGCCCGAGGCCGGAACCGGAGACGTTCTGGTGGCGGCTGCTGCGCCAGAAGCGGTCGCCGATGCGGGCGAGCTCCTCCTCGGTGAGGCCCGGGCCGCCGTCGGCCACGGTGATGTCGACCCGGTCGCCGGAGACGGCGACGGTGACCTCGACACGGGCGTTCTCGGGCGTGAACTTGAGCGCGTTGTCCACGACCGCGTCGAGCGCGCTGGAGAGGGCGATCGGGTCGGCCCAGCCGGTCGCCGCGGACGGCCCCCGGTAGGTGAGGGCGATCTTCCCCCGGTCGGCGACCGGCGACCAGGCGCCCACCCGGTCGGTGACTATCTCGGCGATGTCGGTGAGCCGGCCGTCGCCGGAGGCGTGCTCGGCCAGGGCGAGGTCCAGCAGGTCGTCCAGGACGCGGGCCAGCCGCTTGCCCTCGGCGCGCACCGAGCCGACCTCCGCGTGGCCCTCGGGCAGATCGAGGGCCAGCAGGTCGATGCGCAGCAGCAGCGCGGAGAGCGGGTTGCGCAGCTGGTGCGAGGCGTCGGCGACGAAGGCGCGCTGCTGTTCCAGGACGTCCTCGACGTTGTCGGCCATCTCGTTGAAGGAGCGCGCCAGTCTGCGCAGTTCCGGGGGGCCGCTGTCGGCGACGACGCGGGACTTCATCCGGCCGGTGGCGATGTCGTGGGCGGCGACGTCGAGGGTGCGTACGGGCTTGAGCACCCATCCGGTGAGCCGGAACGCCGCCGCGACCGCCACCAGCATCGCCGCCGTCTCTCCGGCCGCGATGAGCAGCCAGTCGCGCAGGATGAGGGAACGCAGCCGGCCGGTGGGCGAGTCCGTGACGACGACGGCGACGACGTCGCTGTCGCGGATGACGGGCGAGGCGACGGTGAGCCGGTCGTGGCGCCAGGGCCAGATCTGTCCGGGGTCGCGGCTGCGGCGTCCGGCCAGCGCGTCCTGGAAGGCCGCCCAGCTCTCGCCGCGCCGGGGCAGGACCCAGCCCGCGGGGGCGACCGTCAGGGGCTTTCCCTCGCGGGAGAAGACGCCGGCGCGGATGCCGTAGAGCTTCTCGTAGCGGGCGAGTTCGTGCTGGAGGCTGAGCTGCCGGTCGCCGCTGTCGCCGACTTCGGGCGGCTCGGGGGTGCGGTAGCCGACGAACTGGGCGAGGGCGGCGAAGCGTGCGGTGTCGTCGATGCGGTCGACGACGACCCGCTGCTGGCGCACGGCGGCCATGCCGGCGGCCAGCGGGAGGCCGAGGGTCATCAGGATGCCCGCCATGAGCACGATGAGCAGGGGGAGGAGTCGGGCGCGCACGGGTGGCCGCGGCTACCGGACCGGGACGACGATCTTGTACCCGACGCCCCGTACGGTCTCGATGAGGGCGGGCATCCGCAACTTGGCGCGCAGCGAGGCGATGTGCACTTCCAGGGTGCGTCCGGTCCCTTCCCAGCTGGTGCGCCACACCTCGCTGATGATCTGTTCCCTGCGGAAGACCACCCCGGGACGCTGGGCGAGCAGGGCCAGCAGGTCGAACTCCTTGCGGGTGAGGGCGACGGCCGAGCCGTGCACGCAGACACGGCGGTTGGGGAGCTCGATGGTCAGGTCGCCCAGGCTGAGGACGTTCGCGTCGCCCTCGGGGGCGCGCGACCGGCCCGGCGCGCTCTCCTGGTGCGGGATGCGCCGGGCGACGGCGTGGATGCGGGCGAGCAGTTCACCGGTGTCGTAGGGCTTGACCACGTAGTCGTCGGCGCCGAGGTTCAGGCCGTGGATCTTCGAGCGGGTGTCGGCGCGGGCGGTGACCATGATGACGGGCGTGGTGGTGCGCTTGCGGATCCTGCCGCAGACCTCGAAGCCGTCCTGGTCGGGCAGTCCGAGGTCGAGCAGGACGACGCCGAAGGGCGACCGGTCGCCCGGCAGCAGGGCCTGGAGGGCCTCCTCGCCGCTCCTCGCGTGCGTGACGTCGAAGCCGTGCCGGCCGAGGACGGCCGACAGGGCCGCGGCGACGTGGTCGTCGTCCTCCACGAGCAGCAGTCTCATCGGCCTCCTCCGCGCGGCTCGGTGCGGTATCACCGCATCCACGCGGATGCGCTCCCGGTACGTCAAGGGGTTCTGCCCGCGCGAGGGCATCCGTTATCCAGCCGGTACCACGGAGCGAGGCGTTCCGGCGATCTGACGCTGTGTGTCCGGTTGAGTCCGGATCGTTATGCTCAATTTCAGCTCAGATGTAATGACGTTGGTCTTCGCCGCTCATTAGGGTCCTCCCCAACCGAGGAGGACGGAGCGAGGAGCGCCGATGAACGAGATATCGGTGACCAAGGACGTGGCGCCCGCCGCGGACGCCCTGGTCGTCCTGGACAAGGTCAACAAGCACTTCGGCGCGCTGCACGTGCTCCAGGACATCGACTTGACCATCGCCCGCGGCGAAGTGGTGGTCGTCATCGGGCCGTCGGGATCGGGCAAGTCGACCCTGTGCCGCACGATCAACCGGCTGGAGACGACGGACTCCGGTTCCATCACCATCGACGGGAAGCCGCTGCCCCAGGAGGGCAGGGAGCTGGCGCGGCTGCGCGCCGACGTGGGCATGGTCTTCCAGTCGTTCAATCTCTTCGCCCACAAGACCGTGCTGGAGAACGTGACGCTGGGGCAGGTGAAGGTCCGCAGGAAGGACCGGAAGTCGGCCGAGGCCACGGCTCGTTCCCTGCTCGACCGGGTGGGCGTGGGCGCCCAGGCGGAGAAGTACCCCGCACAGCTCTCCGGCGGCCAGCAGCAGCGTGTGGCGATCGCCCGGGCGCTGGCCATGGACCCGAAGGTGATGCTCTTCGACGAGCCGACCTCGGCCCTGGACCCGGAGATGATCAACGAGGTGCTGGAGGTCATGCAGCAGCTCGCCCGGGACGGCATGACCATGGTCGTCGTCACCCACGAGATGGGCTTCGCCCGCTCCGCCGCGAACCGCGTGGTCTTCATGGCGGACGGCCGCATCGTCGAGGAGGCGCGGCCGGACCAGTTCTTCAGCAACCCGCGCAGCGACCGGGCCAAGGACTTCCTGTCGAAGATCCTCCACCACTGAGCGCTCCGCGCCGCCCCTTCCCCGCCGCTTCACCGCCACCCGAGGTCCCGCAGACGCAAAGGATGTCCTCCATGAAGCTCCGCAACACCGCAGCGGCGGCCGCCGCCGTCATCGCGCTGGCCGCCTCCGCCACCGCCTGCGGCAAGTCGGGCAGCCCCGACGACAAGAGCGACAAGTCCAGCGGCGGCGCCTCCGCGGCCGCCGAGCTGCCGAAGTACCAGGTGAACTCCGCCGCGGACGTCAAGGGCTCGTCGGTCTTCGAGAAGATCATGGGCAAGACGATCACCATCGGCACCAAGGCGGACCAGCCCGGCCTCGGCTTCGAGAACCCCGGCACCAAGAAGCGCTCCGGCTTCGACGTGGAGATCGCCCGGATGATCGCGGCCGATCTCGGTTTCGACGAGGCGCACATCAAGTTCGTGACGGTCCCCTCCGAGGCGCGCGAGACGCAGATCGCCAGCGGTGGCGTCGACCTGTACGTGGGCACGTACACGATCAACGACGAGCGCAAGAAGCAGGTCGGCTTCGCCGGCCCGTACTACGTCGCCGGGCAGGACCTGCTGGTGAAGGCCGACAGCTCGATCAAGGGCCCGGACGACCTCAAGGGCAAGAAGGTCTGCTCGGTGACCGGCTCCACCCCGCTGAAGCGGATCAAGGAGGCCAAGTACGGCGTGGCCGAGGCCAAGGCGCAGCAGGGCTACCAGCTGTGCGTCCAGGAGCTGGTCAACGGTTCGGTCGACGCGGTCACCACGGACGACTCGATCCTCAAGGGCTACGCGGCCGAGAACAAGGGCGCGCTGAAGGTCGTCGGCAACCCCTTCTCCAAGGAGCCCTACGGCGTCGGCCTCAAGAAGGACGACACGGCGCTGCGCGAGGCGGTCAACAAGGCCATCGAGGCGCACGAGAAGAACGGCGACTGGAAGAAGGCCTACGACGCCACGCTGGGCCGCTCGGGCGTCCCCGCCTCCACCCCGCCCGCGGTCGAGCGCTACTGACCGGCGAGTGGTGCCGGACGACCGCCTCGCGATACCCGGAGAAGTGACGTGAACGTTCTGTCGGACAACTTCGCGATGTTCCGCGAAGGTTTCATCGGCACCGTGGAACTAACGGTGCTCAGCGCGCTGCTCGCCTTGGTGCTGGGCACCCTCGTCGCGGCGTTCCGCGTCTCTCCGGTGCCCGCGCTGCGCGTCTTCGGCACCACGTGGGTGACGCTGCTGCGCAACACCCCGCTGGTGCTGTTGTTCCTCGCCGTCACCCTGGGGCTGCCGGCGCTGGGGCTGAAGGGCTGGGACTCCTTCTGGCTCGCCGTGCTCGCCCTGGGCTGCTACACCTCGGCGTTCATCTGCGAGGCCCTCAGGTCGGGGATCAACACCGTGCCGGTGGGTCAGGCGGAGGCCGCCCGGTCGATCGGGATGACGTTCGGGCAGACGCTGGTGCAGATAGTGCTGCCGCAGGCCGCCCGCACCTCGATACCGCCCATCGGCAGCCTGCTGATCGCCCTGGCCAAGAACACGGCCATCGCCTCGGGCTTCAACGTCACCGAGCTCGGCTCGGTGCAGAAGACCCTCAACGCCGCGTCGGGCTACAACATTTACGTGATCTTCCTTTGGATCGCGATCTGCTACATCATCATCACCTTCACCATCAGCGGCCTGTTCCGGCTGCTGGAGAACCGACTGGCGGTGGCCCGATGAGCGGCAGCGTCCTCTACGACGTCCCCGGCCCCCGGGGCCGGGCCCGCAACCGCCTCTACGGCGCCCTGTCCACCCTCGCGATCGCCGGGCTGATCGGCTTCGTGATCTACCGGCTGGACGCCACCGGGCAGTTCCAGGCCGGGCTGTGGGACGACTACGAGTACACCGAGACCCAGCAGCGGATCGTCGACGGCCTGCTGACCACCCTCAAGACCTTCGCGATCGCGGCCGTCCTCTCGCTGGCGCTGGGCACGGTACTGGCCACCGCACGGCTCTCCGACCACCGGCCGGTGCGCTGGGCGGCCACGGTGGTGGTGGAGTTCTTCCGGGCCATGCCGCTGCTCATCATGATCTTCCTGCTGTACGCGGCGGTGTTCACCTCCGACCCGATGTGGGCCCTGGTGATCGGGCTGACGCTGTACAACGGCTCGGTCCAGGCGGAGATCTTCCGCTCCGGGATCAACGCCGTGCCCCGGGGGCAGAGCGAGGCCGCGTACGCGATCGGGCTGCGCAAGACGCAGGTGATGACGGCCGTGCTGGTGCCCCAGGCCGTCCGCTCGATGCTGCCGTCGATCATCAGCCAGCTCGTGGTGACCCTCAAGGACACCTCGCTCGGCTTCATCATCCTCTACGAGGAACTGCTGTTCGTCGGCAAGGCCTTCGCCCAGCAGACCCCGCCCGTGAACGGCGTCTACGCCTTCATCCCGATGGTCATCGTCTTCGGCTCGATCTACATCCTGCTGTGCCTGGCGCTGTCCTCCGTCGCCACGTGGGTCGAACGGCGCACACAGCGCTCCCGCAAGGGGAAGCCGCCGGCGCTGCCGGCCGCAGGCATCGTGCCGGGCGCCGAGCCCACCGCGGGCGCCTCCGGCGCGGACGGCACCGGGACCGCCTGAACGGACGGCGGTTGACGCCCCGTCGGTCGCACCGGACCGGCGGGGCGCACGCCTTCGGCGCGCCGTGACGGCGGCTCTGATCACTTGACGCACGCACCGGCAATGGGTTGCATACGTTCTGTGATCGCGCACCGTTTTCCCCCTGCCAGTCCCCGTACGTCCCGTACGCGCCACGCGTACGGCGAGGTCACCGTCCGTTCCGGGGGCGAGGGGGCCGCACCGTGGACCCGGTGATCGTCGTCGGGGCCGGGCCCGTCGGGCTCACCCTGGCCCTGGCCCTGGCCCGGTACGAGGTGCCCGTCACCGTCCTGGACGAGTCGCCCGGCGAGGCCGGTACGCCACAGGAGCGCCGCCTGGCCCGTACGGCCGTGCTGCGGCCGGAGACCGCCGCGCTGCTGGAGCGGCTGGGGTGCGTCACTTCGGAGGGCGCCCGCTGGTCGGGCTGGCGCACGCTGCGGCGCCGGACGGAAGTGGCGCGGATCCCATTCGCACCGCCCGGCGGCGCCGGAAAGGCCGCGGAACCCGCCGAGTTCGAGGACGCGTTCGAGGCCGGTGAGGCCGCCGAGGAGCGCCCGGGTGACGAGCCGCGCGCCGACCCTGCAGCAGAACCGTCTCCCCTGCATCTGCCCCAGCACGCCCTCGCACGCGAACTGCGGGCGGCGCTCGACGGCGAGGCGGACGTGCGGATCGTCCACGACAGCCGCGTGGCCCTCCTCGAACAGGACTCCTCCGGCGTCACCGCGCACACCCGGGGCGAGGGCGGTGGCGACAACGACACGGTGTGGCGGGGCAGTTATCTGATCGGCTGCGACGGCGCCCGCTCCGTCGTCCGCAAACTGCTCGGGGCCCGCTTCCCCGGGCGTACGGCCGTGGAGCGGTACGCGGTCGCCGCGCTCCGCGCCGAGCTGCCCTGGCCGGGCGAGGCCGTGCTGCACCGGTCGCCGCCGCGCGGCGGCGAGGTGACGGCCCGTCCGCTGCCCGACGGGGTGTGGCGGCTCGACTGGCCGCTGCCGCCCGACGGCGGGCTGGTCACCCCCGACGCGCTGCTCGCCCGCGTCGGCGACTCCCTGGCGGCGTGGTGCGGCGAAGCCCCGGCGTACGAGCTGCTGGACACCGGTGTGTACGCCGTGCACCACCGTCTCGCGCGCCGCTGGCGCTGCGGGCGCGCCTTCCTCGCGGGCGACGCCGCGCATCTGCTGGGCGCGCTGGGCACCCAGGGGCTCGACGAAGGGCTGCTGGACGCCGAGAACCTCGCCTGGAAGCTGGCGCTGGCCTGGCACCACGGCGCCTCCGAAGCCCTGCTCGACAGCTACCAGGCCGAGCGCCGGGAGGCCGTCGCAGCCCGGCTGCGCGCCGCCGACCGGATGCTGCCCGCGGTACGCGGCGAGGGCGGCTGGCGGACGGTGCGGCGCACCCTCGTGCCGGGCGCCGCGCGCTCCCACGACGCGCTGCTGACGGAAGGCCACTTGGGGCGCGGGCTGCTGGGCGCGCCGGCCGTCCACTCCCGTACGCCCCTGCTGCCGGCCGCTCCGCCCGCGAGCTCGGTGCTGGTGGCCACGGCCGTGGGGGCGCCGGTCGCGGACGTGCCGGTGACCGCGCCGGACGGTTCGGAGGCGTGGCTGCGCGACCGGCTGGGCGGCGACCTGCTGGTGGTCCTCGTCGCCCCCGGCACGGGGGTGTGGGAGCGCCGCCACTGGGTGGGCGCGGGCCTCATGCCCGCCCTGGCGGCGGCCGTCTCGGCCCTGCCCGTGGCGGCGGAACTGCTCGTCGCCGAGGGGTATCCGGGGGCGGACGCGCACACCGTTCTGGTGGTCCGGCCGGACGGCCGGCTGGTGGCCGCGCTGGCGGGGGTGCGGGCGGCGGAGCTGTACGCGTGCGCGGACGCGGCGCGGGGCGGCGCCGCCGGAGGCCCCGGGGGCGCCGAGGCGCCCCCGGAGGAGTCGACTTCCCAGGAAGCCACCAGTGAGGCTACGGCCAACCGTTGACCGGCCATGGTCGCCATGGTTGACTCCGGAGCGTGACTGACAGCGGCTCGCGTTTCTGGCGGAGGGTCCATCTGGACCTGCTCCGCTACGCGGGCTGTGTCTGTCGTCCGTCCTGCTGATCCGCTCTTCCCTCCGCGCTGCCGTGCGCTCCGTGCGCCGCGCGCGTTCTTCGCGATCACTCAGGACGGTTCGACTGTGCCCGCTTCCGTACGTACGAACGTTTCGCACGCCGCCTCGCCGGACGCCTCCGGGGCGCCCTCCCAGGCGGATCTCCTGGACTTCGCCGGCCGGACGGCCGCCGACGCCCGTCTCGTCGCCTCGCTCCCGCTCGACCCCCATGGGCGGACCTGGATCCGGCTGGAGGGTCCGGGCGGCGGCGAGGCATGGCTCATCGGCTGGCCGCCGGGCAGTGGCACCGGCTGGCACGACCACGGGGGCTCGCACGGCGCGTTCGCCGTGGCCTCCGGGAGCCTGACCGAGCAGTCCCTGGCCGCGCGGCTGCCCACCGAGGGGTGGAAGCTGCTGGAACTGGCGGACGGCATCGACCGCGAGCGCCTGCTGGCGGACGGGAACGGCCGGGCCTTCGGGCCGCACCACGTCCACCAGGTGCTCAACGCCTCGCGGGAGCGGCACGCCATCTCCGTGCACGCGTACTACCCGCCGCTGCCGATGATGCGCCGGTACAGCCGCAGCGGTCAGGTGCTGCGGCTGGAGGCGGTCGAGTGGGCGCGGGAGTGGGCATGAGGGACCCGGGGGCGGGCATGAGGGAGCGGTCATGAGGGTGGAGGAGTTGCTGGCCGAGGCGCGCGCGCAGCTCGACCGCGTGGGGCCGGCCGAGGCGGCCGCCGTCCGGGCGGACGGCGGCCTGCTGGTGGACATCCGCTACGCGGCGCTGCGGGAGCGCGACGGGACGGTCCCTGGGGCGCTCGTCGTGGAGCGCAACGAGCTGGAGTGGCGGCTCGACCCGGCCTGTGAGCACCGCGCGGCGCGGGCGACGGATCACGGCCTGCGGGTGGTCGTGTTCTGCGACGAGGGGTACGCCTCGTCGCTGGCCGCCGTCTCCCTGCGCCGGCTGGGCCTGTACCGGGCCACCGATCTGGTGGGCGGCTTCCAGGCGTGGCGCGCGGCCGGCCTGCCGGTGACGCCCTGGCGTCCGGCTCAGGCGTCCGGCAGGTAGTGCTCGAGGAGCTCCGGGTCGTCGCCCTCCTCCTCCAGGGCGTCGCGCACCACGCGCAGGGCGAGCCCCTCGGAGTAGCCCTTGCGGGCCAGCATCCCGGCGAGGCGGCGCAGCCGCTTCTCCCGGTCCAGACCCCGGGTCGACCGGAGCTTGCGCTGGACGAGCTCACGGGCCGTGCGCTCCTCCTGCTCCGCGTCGAGCCGCCCCACGGCCTCGTCGACGATCGCCGAGTCGACGCCCTTGGTGCGCAGCTCCCGGGCGAGGGCGCGGCGGGCCAGGCCCCGGCCGTGGTGGCGGGACTCGACCCAGGCGCCGGCGAACGCGGTGTCGTCGATCAGGCCCACGTCCTCGAACCGGGACAGCACCTCCTCCGCCGCCTCGGCCGGTATGCCGCGCTTGGCCAGGGCGTCGGCGAGCTGTTTGCGGGTGCGCGGGGTTCCGGTGAGCAGGCGCAGGCAGATCGCCCGCGCCTGCTCCTCCGGTGACGGTGGTGCTCCGGCCCCGGCCCTCGACGGGGAAGCGGAGCCACCGCCCGTTCGGTCGTCCGCGCGCGGCTCACGTGGCACGGGCCCGTCGCCGTGCCACGGCTGTGCATCAGACACGGCGCGGCTTAGCTCTTGGCCGCGGCCTTCGCCGCCTTACCGGTGGACTTGGCGGCCGGCGCGGGCACCGACTTGGCCGGCTCGCCCGCGGCGGCACCCGCGGCGTCGGCGGCGGGCTCCTCCGCCTGGGCGCCGGGCCGGACGCCCACGCCCAGCTTGTCCTTGATCTTCTTCTCGATCTCGTTGGCGAGGTCGGGATTGTCCTTGAGGAAGTTGCGGGCGTTCTCCTTGCCCTGGCCGAGCTGGTCGCCCTCGTAGGTGTACCAGGCACCGGCCTTGCGGATGAAGCCGTGCTCCACACCCATGTCGATCAGGCCGCCCTCGCGGCTGATGCCCTGGCCGTAGAGGATGTCGAACTCGGCCTGCTTGAAGGGCGGCGCGACCTTGTTCTTGACGACCTTGCAGCGGGTGCGGTTGCCGACCGCCTCCGTGCCGTCCTTCAGCGTCTCGATGCGGCGGATGTCGATGCGCACCGAGGCGTAGAACTTCAGGGCCCGGCCACCGGTCGTGGTCTCCGGGGAACCGAACATCACGCCGATCTTCTCGCGGAGCTGGTTGATGAAGATCGCGGTGGTCTTGGACTGGTTGAGCGCGCTGGTGATCTTCCGCAGCGCCTGGCTCATCAGCCGGGCCTGGAGACCCACGTGCGAGTCGCCCATCTCGCCCTCGATCTCCGCGCGCGGCACCAGGGCGGCCACGGAGTCGATGACGATCAGGTCGAGCGCGCCGGAGCGGACCAGCATGTCGACGATCTCGAGAGCCTGCTCGCCGTTGTCCGGCTGGGACAGGATCAGGTTGTCGATGTCGACGCCGAGCTTTCTGGCGTACTCGGGGTCGAGGGCGTGCTCGGCGTCCACGAAGGCGACGGTGCCGCCGGCCCGCTGGGCGTTGGCCACGGCGTGCAGCGTCAGGGTCGTCTTACCGGAGGACTCCGGTCCGTAGATCTCCACCACGCGGCCGCGCGGCAGGCCGCCGACACCGAGGGCGACGTCGAGAGCGGTCGACCCGGTGGAGATGACCTCGATGGGCTCATTCGGCCGCTCGCCCAGGCGCATGACCGCGCCCTTGCCGAATTGCCGTTCAATCTGCGCGAGCGCGGCGTCGAGCGCCTTCTCGCGGTCGGTTCCTGCCATGGGTTCCACCCGGTTCGCTTGAGTCGATCGCTTCACGTCCACGACGCTAACGCCTGCCACTGACAATGCGCCCGGGCGTCGCTCCGGCCTGTGGATAACTCGCGTCCAGCAGCCCGGGACACCCATGAGAATAGATGTTCGATTTTCGTGTCAAGCGCGCCACCCGGCGCGCCGGAAACCCCGGAATCAGCGCCTCCGCGACGTCTCGGTGACCCTGTGGCGCTCGGCGTGCGCGGTCGGTCAGCGGCGGTCCTCGGGGATCTCCAGCGCCCGGCACACCGCGCGCCAGACGTCCTTGGCGTTCCAGCCGGCGTCCAGCGCCTGGTGCACGGTCCTCCCGCCGAGCTCGGACATCACATGATCGCGAGCGAAGGAGTCGGCGTACGCCGCGCCGAAATAGTCAGCCATTCGCTGCCAGAAGACCGTCAACCGCATGCGCCCAGTATCCCGCCCCTGAGAGTGCAGCCGACCATGAGCCGCTGACCGGCGGCGCTCCGCGCCCTACGGTCTTGTCCATGGCACCGTCCGGAGCATCCGCCACCGCCCGCGCCGAGCGCTTCATCTGGCTGACCGCCCGCGTCCTGGAGCAGCGGAGATTCGCGTTCCACTTCCTGGGTGGGCAGGCCGCCGCCGTCGAGGCCGCCCTCGACGCGTACGCGGGCGACGACGGGGGCTTCGGCCACGCCCTGGAGCCGGATCTGCGCGGCCCCGTGAGCCAGCCGCTGCACACCGCGCACGCCCTGCGCGTGCTCGACGAGATCGGGCGTTGCCGCGACCGGCGGGTGGAGCCCGTGTGCCGCTATCTGACGGCGGTGTCCACCGCCGACGGAGCGCTGCCCGCCCTCCACCCCTCGCTGCGCGGCTATCCGGCGGCCCCCTGGATTCCACTGGTGGACGACCCGCCCAGCGATCTGCTCGCCACCGGCCCCGTGGTCGGCCTGCTGCACCGCAACGCGGTGTGGCACGCCTGGCTGTTCCGGGCCACCGACTTCTGCTGGGCCGCCGTCGACGCCCTCGGCCGGGGGGCGCGCACCCACCCGTACGAGGTCGAGGCGGCGGTCGCCTTCCTCGACGGGGCACCCGACCGCGCCCGGGCCCGGGCCGCGGCCGACCGGCTCGGACGGGCGGTACGGGAGCAGCGACTGGCCGTGCTGGACCCGGACCGGGCGGCCGACCACCCCCTCCCGGAGGGCTACGCGCCCGGCGAGCACCACTTCCCCCACGACTTCGCGCGCACGCCCGGCTCGCTGGCCCGCGCCTGGTTCTCCGACACCGAGATGGCGCGGTCGCTGGACTTCCTCGCCGCGGCCCAGCAGGACGACGGCGGCTGGCCGGTCCGCTGGCGGGCCTGGGCCCCGGGCACGGTCCTCGAGGGCCGGCCCATGGTGACCCTCGACGCCCTGCTGACCCTGCGCGCGTACGGCCGCCCCGTCTAGCCCCGCAGCCCGCCCCGGCCCCGCCGGCCGGGCCCCGCCTCGCCCCCGAAACCACCCCCGAAACAGCCGCTGACCTGTGCTTCCGGGGCATTGTCAGTGGTGCGGTGCACGATGGGGGGCATGGCGAACGACAAGGCGGCCCCACCCTCGGGGCCGGATCCGGCCTCGGCCCTCGACGCGTTCTCCCCCGCGACCCGCTCGTGGTTCACGGGGGCCTTCTCCGCGCCCACGGCCGCCCAGGCCGGTGCCTGGCGGGCCATCGGCGAGGGCTCGGACGTCCTGGTCGTCGCCCCCACCGGCTCCGGCAAGACGCTGGCCGCCTTCCTCGCCTCCCTCGACCGGCTGGCGAGCAGCCCGCCGCCCGCCGAGCGCAAGAAGCGCTGCCGGGTGCTGTACGTCTCCCCGCTCAAGGCCCTCGCCGTGGACGTCGAGCGCAATCTGCGCAGCCCGCTGACCGGCATCCGCCAGGAGGCCGCCCGGCTGGGGCTGCCCGAGCCGGAGATCCGCGTCGGCATCCGCTCCGGCGACACCCCGGCGGCCGAGCGCCGCGCCCTGGTCACCCGGCCGCCGGACATCCTGATCACCACGCCCGAGTCGCTGTTCCTGATGCTCACCTCCGCCGCGCGGGAGGCGCTGACGGGCGTGGAGACGGTCATCCTCGACGAGGTCCACGCCGTCGCCGGGACCAAGCGGGGCGCGCATCTGGCGCTGACCCTGGAGCGCCTCGACGTCCTGCTGGAGCGCCCCGCCCGGCGCATCGGCCTGTCCGCGACCGTGCGCCCGGTGGACGAGGTGGCCCGCTTCCTCTCGCCCCGGCGCAAGGTGGAGATCGTCCAGCCGCCGTCCGGCAAGGAGTTCGACCTGTCGGTGGTCGTGCCCGTCGAGGATCTCGGCGAGCTCGGCGGCTCGCCCGTGCAGGAGGGCGGCGATGGCAAGGACCGCCCGTCGATCTGGCCGCACGTCGAGGAGCGCATCGCCGATCTCGTCCAGGCCCACCGCTCCACGATCGTCTTCGCCAACTCCCGCCGCCTCGCCGAGCGCCTGTGCAACCGGCTCAACGAGATCGCCCACGAACGGGCCACCGGCGCCCCGCTGCCCGAGCACCACTCCCCCGCCGAGCTGATGGGCGGCTCCGGCCCCGCGAAGGGCGCGCCGCCCGTCCTCGCCCGCGCCCACCACGGCTCGGTCTCCAAGGAACAGCGCGCCCTGGTCGAGGAGGACCTGAAGGCGGGCCGGCTGCCCGCCGTCGTCGCCACCTCCAGCCTGGAGCTGGGCATCGACATGGGCGCCGTGGATCTGGTCGTACAGGTCGAGTCGCCGCCGTCGGTGGCCTCCGGGCTCCAGCGGGTGGGCCGCGCGGGCCACCAGGTCGGCGCGGTCTCCACCGGTGTCGTCTTCCCCAAGTACCGGGGCGATCTGGTGCAGGCGGCCGTGGTGACCGAGCGCATGCGGCGCGGCGCCATCGAACGCTTGCGCGTCCCCGCCAATCCGCTGGACGTCCTCGCCCAGCAGATCGTCGCCATGGCGGCCATGGACACCTGGGACGTCGAGGAGCTGCTGGCCCTGGTGCGCCGGGCCGCGCCCTTCGCGGCGCTGCCCGAGTCGGCCTACTCCGGCGTCCTCGACATGCTCGCCGGGCGCTATCCGTCCGACGCCTTCGCGGAGTTGCGCCCGCGCCTGGTCTGGGACCGCGTGGCCGGTACGGTCACGGGGCGGCCCGGCGCGCAGCGGCTCGCCGTCACCTCCGGCGGCACCATCCCCGACCGGGGCCTCTTCGGCGTCTTCCTGGCCGGCGCGGACCCCAAGAAGGGCGGCGGCCGGGTCGGTGAGCTCGACGAGGAGATGGTCTACGAGTCCCGCGTCGGCGACGTGTTCACCCTGGGCACGACGTCCTGGCGGATCGAGGACATCACCCGCGACCGCGTCCTCGTCACCCCCGCCCCCGGCACCCCGGGCAGGCTGCCGTTCTGGAAGGGCGACCAGCTGGGCCGCCCGCTCGAACTGGGGCGCGCGCTCGGGGCGTTCCTCCGCGAGATCGGCGGGCTGGCGCCCGACGCCGCCCGCGACCGGCTCACCGCCGCCGGCCTCGACGACTGGGCCGCCGGCAACGTCCTGTCCTACCTCGACGAGCAGCGCCGCGCCTGCGGGCACGTGCCCGACGACCGCACCGTCGTCGTCGAACGGTTCCGCGACGAGCTGGGCGACTGGCGGGTGGTCGTCCACTCCCCCTTCGGCGCCCAGGTCCACGCCCCCTGGGCGCTGGCCCTCGGCGCCCGGCTCGCCGAGCGCTACGGCATGGACACCCAGGTGATGCACGCCGACGACGGCATCGTCCTGCGGCTGCCCGACGCCGACCTGCTCGGCCTGAACCTCCTCGACGCCGACCCCGCCCGGCAGGACGGCGCGTACGACGCCGAGCAGTCCCCCCTCGGCGCCGCCGACGTCCTGTTCGACAAGGGCGAGGTCGAGGGGATCGTCACCGACCAGGTGGGCGGCTCGGCCCTGTTCGCCTCCCGCTTCCGCGAGTGCGCCGCCCGCGCCCTGCTGCTGCCGCGCCGCGATCCGGGCAAGCGCACGCCGCTGTGGCAGCAGCGCCAGCGCGCCTCCCAGCTGCTGCAGGTCGCGAGCGAGTTCGGCTCGTTCCCCATCGTCCTGGAGGCCGTCCGCGAATGCCTCCAGGACGTCTTCGACGTCCCGGGCCTGACCGAGCTGATGGGCGACATCGAGGCGCGCCGGGTCCGTCTGGTGGAGGTCACCACCCCCGAGCCGTCCCCGTTCGCCCGCTCGCTGCTCTTCGGCTACGTCGCCCAGTTCCTCTACGAGGGCGACTCCCCGCTGGCGGAGCGGCGCGCCGCCGCCCTGTCCCTCGACTCCCGGCTGCTGGCCGAACTGCTGGGCCAGGCCGAGCTCCGCGAGCTGCTCGACGCCGACGTGCTGACGGAGCTGGAGCGCGAGCTCCAGTGGCTGACCGAGGACCGCCGTGCCAAGGACGCCGAAGGCGTCGCCGACCTGCTGCGGCTGCTGGGTCCCCTCACCGACGCCGAGCTGGCCGCGCGCGGGGCCGAGCCGGGGTGGGCCCGGGAGCTGTCCGACGCCCGCCGCGCCCTGCGCGTCCGGATCGCCGGCGAGGACCACTGGGCCGCCGTCGAGGACGCCGGGCGGCTGCGGGACGCGCTGGGCACGGCCCTGCCCGTCGGCGTCCCCGAGGCGTTCACCGAGCCCGTCAAGGACCCGCTGGGCGATCTCCTCGCCCGCTACGCCCGCACCCACGGCCCGTTCACCTCGGCGGAGGCGGCGGCCCGGTTCGGCCTCGGCGTCGCGGTGACCGACGGCGCGCTGCACCGGCTGGCGGCGGCCGGCCGGCTCGTACAGGGCGAGTTCCACCCCGCCGGCCTGGGCCAGGAGTGGTGCGACGCGGCCGTCCTGCGCCGGCTGCGGCGCCGCTCCCTGGCGGCGCTGCGGCACGAGCTGGAGCCCGTGCCGCCCGCCACCCTCGCCGCGTTCCTGCCCACCTGGCAGCACGTCGGCTCCCACAGCCTGCGCGGCGTCGACGGACTGCTGCGCGCCGTCGAGCAGTTGCAGGGCGCCCCGGTGCCCGCGTCCGCGCTGGAGAAGCTCGTCCTGCCCTCCCGGGTGACGGGCTACACCCCCGCCATGCTCGACGAGCTCACGGCGGCGGGCGAGATCGTCTGGGCCGGCGCGGGCGCCCTGCCCGGCAAGGACGGCTGGGTCTCGCTGCTGCTCGCCGACGCGGCCCCCCTGCTCCTCCCGGCCCCCCATCCACTGGAGCTCTCCCCCCTCCACCAGGCCGTGCTGGACGCCCTCGCCGGTGGCTACGGCCTGTTCTTCCGGCAGATCGCCGAGCAGGTCCGCGCCACGAGCGCGGCGGCGGACGGCACCGACGGCACGGACGCCCGCATCGCCGAGGCCGTCTGGGATCTCGCCTGGTCCGGCAGGCTGACCAATGACACGCTCGCGCCGCTGCGCTCGCTGCTCGGCTCCGGCCGCACGGCCGGCTCCACAGCCCACCGGGCCAAACGGGCCGTTCCGCGCGGCCGTTACGGTTCCGTCCTCGCCCGGACGGGCCCGGGGCTCCGGCCCACCGCCTCGCGCGGCGGTCCTCCCACGGTCGCGGGCCGCTGGGCGCTGCTGCCGGAGCGCGAGCCCGACGTCACCCACCGGGCCCACGCCCTGGCCCGTACCCTGCTCGACCGGCACGGCGTGGTGACCCGAGGGGCCGTCGCCGCCGAAGGGGTGGAGGGCGGTTTCGCCGCGGCCTACCGGGTGCTGTCGGCCTTCGAGGAGACCGGCCAGGCCCGCCGCGGCTATGTCGTCGAGGGCCTGGGCGCGGCCCAGTTCGCCATGGACGGCGCGGTCGACCGGCTGCGCGCCGCCAGCACGGCCCGGGAGCGCTCCGGCGCGGCGGCGGGCGCCGCCCCCTGGGACGACCGCCCGGCGGACGCCCGGGACGGCCGGCGCCGGGCGGTCGTCCTCGCCGCCGCCGATCCCGCGAACGCCTACGGCGCCGCGCTGCCCTGGCCCGATCCGCCCGCCGACGCGACCCACAAGCCCGGCCGCAAGGCCGGCGCCCTGGTCGTCCTCGTCGACGGCGCGCTGACGCTCTACGTCGAGCGCGGCGGGAAGACCGTCCTGGCCTGGCCCCGGGAGCCCGGCGCGGAGACCGCCGCCGACGACCCCGCCGTGCGTGAGGCGGCCACGGCCCTGGCCGAGGCGGCGCACGCCGGCGCGCTGGGCACGGTCACCGTCGAGCGCGTCAACGGCACCCCGGCGCTGTCCTCCCCGCTGGGAGCCGTGCTGGAGGCCGCGGGCTTCCACGCCACACCGCGCGGGCTGCGCCTGCGCGCGCCCTGACCCACGTCGCATCATGGGCCGTAGCCGCGAAGGAGGCGCCCCATGCCCGAAGGAGACACCGTCTGGCGCACCGCGCGGGCCCTGCACGGGGCCCTCGCGGGCGGCGCGCTGATCCGCAGCGACCTGCGCGTGCCCCGGCTCGCCACCACCGATCTCACCGGCCGCGAGGTCCTCGAGGTCGTCCCGCGCGGCAAGCACCTGCTCACCCGTGTCGGCGGCGGCCTCACCCTCCACTCCCACCTCGGCATGGACGGCTCCTGGCGCGTCCACGCCACCGGTGAGCGCCCGCGCGGCGGCCCGCAGCACCAGATCCGGGCCGTCCTCGCCACCGCCGACCGCACGGCCGTCGGCTATCGCCTCCCCGTGCTGGACCTGGTGCGCACCACCGACGAGTCCACGCTCGTCGGCCATCTGGGCCCCGATCTCCTCGGCCCCGACTGGGACGCCGACGAAGCCGTCCGCCGGCTGCTCTCGGACCCCGGGCGCACGGTGGGCGAGGCCCTCCTCGACCAGCGCAATCTCGCGGGCGTCGGCAACGTCTACAAGTCCGAGCTGTGCTTCCTGCTGCGGATCACCCCGTGGCTGCCCATGGCGTCCGTGCCCGACCCCGAACGGCTGGTGGCCCTGGCGAAGAAGCTGCTGGAGGCCAACAAGTCCCGCCTCTCGCGGATCACCACGGGCGACGCGCGCCCGGATCGCGCCCTGTGGGTCTACGGTCGGGCCGACCGGCCGTGCCGGCGCTGCGGCACGCCCGTCCTCACGGCCGGCCAGGGGCCGGAGGGCCGGGAGCGGACGACCTACTGGTGCCCCCACTGCCAGACGGGTCCTCCCCCGCCCGCCGGCTGATCCCCGGTCCCCGCCCACTCATCCGAATGGGTGAACCGACAGCACCGACACAAGCCGGCCGACGGCACCGGCACCGGCACCGGCACCGGCACCGGCACCGGCACAAGCCAAAGGCCATGGACGGGCAGCGGCTCAGTGCCGCGGCCCTGGACAGGCAGCCACTCAGTGCCGTGCCCCGCCGCGCCACCACCGCCGCAGCGCCCGCAGGACGGCCCCACCGGCCTCCTCCGCCTCCCGGCCGTCCGCCCGGGCCCGGGGCGTGCAGTGCACCGGCAGCAGGCTCAGCCCCCATCCTCCGGCCGCGACAAGCCCCTCCACGAATCCGGCCCGGCCCGGGTGGAGCAGCAGCCTGAGGACGGCCCAGCACCACACCCCGGTCAGGAGGCTTCCCACCACCCAGCCGAGCGGCCCCAGGGGCGGTGGGCGCCCGGGCTCGTCACCCCGGACCATGGCGTGCTTCAGGCGTTCTCGGCCTGGAACATCCAGTGGTGCTTCTCCAGGTCGCCCGTCAGGCCGATGAGGAGGTCCTGGGTGACGGGGTCCGGGTCGGCCGTCGCCCGGACGCGCTCGCGCATCCGCGTGATCACGGCGCCGAGCGCCTCGACCAGCGTCCGTACGGCATCGGTGTCCTTGGTCCAGCCGCTGCCGATCGTGCCGATGCCGCTGGTCTTGGCGACGGTCTCGGCCCGGCCGTCCGGGGAGACGCCGAGCGCCGAGGCCCGTTCGGCGACCGTGTCCGCGTGGGTGCGGGCGCTGGCCACGACCTCGTCGAGCTGGAGGTGGATGGAGCGGAAGCGCGGGCCGATCACGTTCCAGTGGACCTGCTTGGCGACGAGGGAGAGGTCGACGAGGTCCACGAGCGCGCCCTGGAGGGCGTCTCCGACGGTCTTGCGGTCCGGTTCGGACAGCGGGCTCTTCACCACAGACATCCGCGTTCCTCCTGCTCCACAGGCTGCTCCAGGGAAGGGTGCGGAGAGTGACCGGATCGCTCCGGTTCCTCCGCTCTCCTCACCATTGCACCAGGGGCGGGGGAAGCCCGCAGAACGCGGAGATCCCGGTCAGATCATCCGACCGGGATCTTTCTGGGAAACGGTTGTCCTCCGGACCGTCTCAGGCCGGGTCAGGCGGCGACCACGTCCACGGCTTCCGCCGGGGCCTTGATGGTCACGCGCTCCCCCGGAACGCCCGTCACGGACGTCACGGACACCGAATTGAACATCGGCCGCATCGGCGCGGGTACCGGCTCGCTCGCCGCCGCCGACTGCGCCAGCTCGGCCAGCGACAGTTCGTCGCTCACCTCGCGCATGACCTCTGACATCCGAACGTCCAGAGCGTCGCAGATTGCGGAGAGAAGCTCGGAGGACGCCTCTTTCTGCCCACGCTCGACCTCGGAGAGATATCCGAGCGAGACCCGGGCGGACGAGGAGACCTCGCGCAGAGTGCGGCCCTGGCGTTGGCGCTGCCGACGCAGCACGTCACCCAGCAGGCGACGGAGCAGAATCATCGGTGGCTCCCTCCTTGGACCGCGAATCCGGTTCCTTCACGCCCCACCGTACCGCCTCGGGGTGCGGCCGTGCGGGGAGCTATGTCGTGTTCACTCAGGGCTGCAAACATCAATTCCCCCCGTTGTGTTCCGTATCCTTTGCCCCCGCGTTCCCCGCCAGTTCGCGTACGAGCAGCGCGAGGACCGCTCGTACGCTTTCGGCCCGGATGCCCGCCCGGTCGCCGTCCAGGGACAGCTCCCGTACGGCGGCGGCGCCGTCCGGTCCCTCGACGGCCACGAAGACCGTGCCGACGGCCTTGCCGTCCTGCGGCTCGGGCCCGGCCACCCCCGTGGTGGCGAGCCCCCAGTCCGCGCCCAGCACGGCCCGGACGCCGTGCGCCATCTGCCGTGCCACCTCGGCGTCGACGGCGCCGCGCGCCGCGAGCAACGGCCCGTCCACGCCCAGGACGTCGCGCTTGACGTCGGTGGCGTAGGCCGTGACCGAGCCCCGTACCGTGCGGGAGGCGCCCGGCACGGCGGTCAGCTCCGCGGCGACCAGCCCGCCCGTGAGCGACTCGGCGACGGCCAGGCTGTGACCGTGCGCCTCCAGCGCCGCGAGCGCCGCCGCGGCCGGCCCGCCCCCCTGGCCGCTCATCGTGCGGACTCCCGCCGACGCGCGGCCCGCCGCAGCCGGAACGCCTGGCCGATGTACTCGAGGCCGGTGGAGACGGTCAACACCACCGCGACCGCCATCACCCAGAAGCGCAAGGTCGCCAGCGGGCCGACCAGCGGCAGGATGTACATGCCGACGCCCACGCCCTGCGCGAGCGTCTTCATCTTCCCGCCCCGGCTGGCCGGGATGACCCCGAGCCGGATGACCCAGAACCGCATCAGCGTGATGCCGATCTCGCGGAAGAGGATCACGCCCGTCACCCACCAGGGCAGGTCGTCCAGGGCGGAGAGACAGATCAGCGCGGCACCCATGATCGCCTTGTCGGCGATGGGATCGGCGATCTTGCCGAAGTCGGTGACCAGGTTGTACGTCCGCGCGAGATGACCGTCGAAGAGATCGGTGATCATGGCGACCGCGAACGCCGCCCAGGCGAAGGAACGCCAGGCCTCGTCATAGCCGCCGTTGTGCATCATCAACAAGACGAATCCGGGCACAAGGAGCAGCCGCACCATGGTGAGGATGTTGGCGATGTTCCACAACCCGGCGGGCCGGACACCCTTCGCCGGGGCCGGACCTCCTGTGGCGGAGGCCGGGAGTCCGCTCATCTGCCCGCCTCCTCGGTACACCCGCCCTCGATCCCGAGCGGTTCGGCGACGAGGTCCACGCCCTCGCTCGCCACGACCTTCGCCGTGACCATCCGGCCGGGCTCCAGCCGGTGGTCCGTGCCGAGCAGCACCTGGCCGTCGGTCTCCGGCGCCTGGTGGGCCGCCCGGCCGATCACTCCGTCCTCGTCGTCCACGCGGTCGACGAGTACTTCGATCGTCTCACCGATGCGCTCCTCCGCGCGCTGCGCGGTCAGCTCCTCGGCCAGCCGGGAGACCCGCTCCAGCCGCTCGGCGACGATCTCGGGGTCGAGCTTGTTCTCGTACGTGGCGGCCTCGGTGCCGTCCTCATCGGAGTACCCGAAGACGCCGATGGCGTCCAGTCGGGCCCCCACCAGGAAGCGCTCCAGCTCGGCCACGTCCTCCTCGGTCTCCCCGGGGAAGCCGACGATGAAGTTGGAACGGGCACCCGCCTGCGGCGCCTTGCCGCGGATGGTGTCGAGCAGCTCCAGGAAGCGGTCGGTGTCGCCGAAGCGGCGCATGGCCCGCAGCACCTTCGGGGCCGAGTGCTGGAAGGAGAGGTCGAAGTAGGGGGCGACCTTCTCCGTCGAGGTCAGCACGTCGATCAGGCCGGGCCGCATCTCGGCCGGCTGGAGGTAGCTGACCCGGATCCGCTCCAGGCCGTCCAGCGCCGCCAGCTCCGGCAGCAGCGTCTCCAGCAGGCGGATGTCGCCGAGGTCCTTGCCGTAGGACGTGTTGTTCTCGGAGACCAGCATGATCTCCTTCACACCCTGCTCGGCCAGCCAGCGCGCCTCGCCGAGCACGTCGGAGGGGCGGCGCGAGATGAAGGAGCCGCGGAAGGAGGGGATCGCGCAGAAGGAGCAGCGCCGGTCGCAGCCGGAGGCGAGCTTCACGGAGGCGACGGGGTTGTTGTCCAGCCTGCGGCGCAGCGGGGCACGCGGCCCGGAGGCCGGGGCCACGCCCTCGGGCAGGTCCTCCGGAGGGGTGTCCTGCGCGTGGCCGGGGAGGGCCACACCGGCCGCCTCCTGGCGCTCGGCGGGGCTGATCGGCAGCAGCTTGCGGCGGTCGCGCGGGGTGTGGGCGGCGTGGATGCCACCGGAGAGGATGGTCTGGAGCCGGTCGGAGATGTCGGCGTAGTCGTCGAAGCCGAGCACGGCGTCGGCCTCGGGGAGCGCCTCGGCGAGGTCCTTGCCGTAGCGCTCGGCCATGCAGCCGACGGCCACGACGGCCTGGGTGCGGCCGTGCTCCTTGAGGTCGTTGGCCTCCAGGAGGGCGTCGACGGAATCCTTCTTGGCGGCGTCGACGAAGCCGCAGGTGTTGACGACGGCCACATCGGCGTCGGCGGCGTCCTCGACGAGGTCCCAGCCGTCCGCCGCCAAGCGGCCTGCCAGCTCCTCCGAGTCCACCTCGTTACGGGCGCAGCCAAGTGTGACAAGAGCGACGGTACGGCGTTCGGGCATAGGGCTCAGCCTACTTTGTCCCGGCGCCGCATCCGCTGCCGAGTGGCCGACGGGCGCGGAGAGCCTGATCACCCACAGACTCCTCGCGCCCGTCGCGGCGGCCTCTCCAGCGGGTTCCGCCGCAGGTCAGCCCGCCGAAGGGTCACCCCGGGTGTAGCTCAGGCGCTGGACCTGGCCATCGGCGCCCAGGTTCTTGACCTCTTTGCCGTTCACGAACAGTTGCACGGCTCCGGCGTTGCCCAGGACCAGGTCGATGCGCTTGTTGTCGGTGAAGGTCTTGGACGCGCCCCGGGCGAGGACGCCCTCCTCCAGGAGCTTGCCGTCGCCGTCCTTGGCGGACATCCAGGTCTGGCCGTTCTCGGCGGTGAGCTTGACGGTGACCTTGTTGCCGGGGACGCCGGCGATGGCGCTGGCCGAGGCATCCCCCTTGGGGCCGGCCTTTGGCTCGGCCTTGGGGTCCGTCTTGCCCTTGCCGGGGACGGCCTTGGCGCTGGACGCCGTGGACGGCTTGCCGGAGGCGGGGTCGGCGGAGACGGGGCCGCTCTTGGCCCCGCCGTTGAAGAGCGTGAAGCCCACGAAGCCGACGACCGCGACGATCGCGGCGACCATCGCCGCGGTCCAGTTGGGCCGCCGGGGTTCGGGCCGGATGCGCTCGGCGTCGAAGAGCGGGGCCGCCGGGGTCGGCGCGGGGCGCCCGCCGTGCTCGGCGTCGTACTGCGTGACGAGCGGCACCGGGTCCAGGCCGACGGCGCGCGCCAGGGTGCGGATGTGCCCCCGGGCGTAGACCCGGCCGCCGCAGCGGGTGAAGTCGTCCTGTTCGATCGCGTGGACGATCGGCACGCGTACGCGGGTGGTGGAACTGACCTCGTCCACGGTCAGTCCGGCACTGATACGGGCTTGCTGAAGGATTCGTCCGACGGAGGGCCGGTCCTCCTGCCGGTCCTCCTCGGAGCCGGGGATCCGGTCGTCCTCTGAAGAGTTGCCGATGGACACGTGGGCGCCTTTCGAGCGTGCAGCCACCTGCTGGAGATTCAGTCTAGGGGGCATGCGAAACGGTCGGGCAAGCGGGAAGCCGGACTTTGTAGGCCATCAGAAGGCTCTGTGATCACGACGGTGGCACATCGCCCCTCCCCCCTCGCTCAACTCCGCTCGAGCCCGAGAGAAACGGTGGACCAGGGATCTTTTCCAGCTGCCGCTGCCGGGCCGCTACGCCTGGTCCTCTCCTCGGATGATCGCGAGCACACCGTCCAGCTCATCGGGCTTCACCAGCACGTCACGCGCCTTGGAGCCCTCACTGGGGCCCACGATGTTGCGCGATTCCATCAGGTCCATCAGTCTGCCCGCCTTGGCGAATCCCACACGCAATTTCCGCTGGAGCATCGAGGTCGAGCCGAACTGGGTGGAGACGACCAGCTCGGCGGCCTGGCACAGCAGGTCGAGGTCGTCGCCGATGTCCTCGTCGATCTCCTTCTTCCTGGATGTGCCGACCGTGACGTCGTCGCGGAAGACCGGCGCCATCTGGTCCTTGCAGTGCTGGACGATCGCGGCGACCTCGCCCTCCGTGACGAAGGCGCCCTGCATCCGGATGGGCTTGTTGGCCCCCATGGGCAGGAAGAGGCCGTCGCCCTTGCCGATCAGCTTCTCGGCGCCCGGCTGGTCGAGGATGACGCGGCTGTCGGCGAGGGAGGAGGTGGCGAAGGCGAGCCGGGAGGGCACGTTGGCCTTGATGAGGCCCGTGACGACGTCGACGGAGGGCCGCTGGGTGGCCAGCACCAGATGGATGCCGGCGGCGCGCGCGAGCTGGGTGATCCGGACGATGGAGTCCTCGACGTCGCGCGGGGCCACCATCATCAGGTCCGCGAGCTCGTCGACGATCACCAGCAGATACGGGTAGGGCGACAGCTCCCGCTCGCTGCCCTGCGGCGGGGTGACCTTTCCGGCGCGCACGGCGGCGTTGAAGTCGTCGATGTGCCGGAAGCCGTAGGCCGCCAGGTCGTCGTAGCGCAGGTCCATCTCGCGCACGACCCACTGGAGGGCCTCGGCGGCCCGCTTGGGGTTGGTGATGATCGGGGTGATCAGGTGCGGGATGCCCTCGTAGGCCGTCAGTTCGACGCGCTTGGGGTCGACCAGCACCATCCGGACGTCCTCGGGGGTGGCCCGGACCATGATCGAGGTGATCAGGCAGTTGATGCAGGACGACTTTCCGGAGCCGGTGGCACCGGCGACCAGGATGTGCGGCATCTTCGCGAGGTTGGCCATCTCGTAGCCGCCCTCGACGTTCTTGCCCAGCGCGACGAGCATCGGGTGGTCGTCGCCGGCGGCGTCCGCCAGCCGCAGGACGTCCCCGAGGTTGACCATCTCGCGGTCGCTGTTGGGGATCTCGATGCCGACCGCGGACTTGCCGGGGATGGGGCTGATGATGCGCACGTCGGGGCTGGCGACGGCGTAGGCGATGTTCTTGGTGAGCGCGGTGATCCGCTCGACCTTGACGGCCGGGCCCAGCTCGACCTCGTAGCGGGTGACCGTCGGGCCCCGGGTGAAGCCGGTGACGGCCGCGTCGACCTTGAACTCCGCGAAGACGTTGGTCAGCGAGGCCACTATGGCGTCGTTCGCGGCGCTGCGGGTCTTGCCCGGGCCGCCACGCTCCAGCAGGCCGAGCGAGGGCAGCGCGTAGGTGATGTCACCGGCGAGCTGGAGCTGCTCGGCGCGCGCGGGCAGGCCGCCGGGCACGGGCTCGGGGGCGGGCTTGGTCAGGTCCGGGACGCTGGCCGGTACGGACGGGCGGCCCGGGGCGTGGTCGGCGGCCTCGTCCGCGGCGGGCTTCTTCCGCCCGGCGGCGCGCCCGCTCCCGGCCCGTCCGCCGTCCGTGGTGGCACCGGAGACGGCGCTGCTGAGGTCGGCGACGAGCGGGGTCGGCGGGACGCCGTGGAGCACGGCCCCGTCCAGGGAGGCGGCGGCCGCCGCGGCGAGGTCCACGGCGTCCGGTTCCCGGTCCCCCGGGGGTGCCACGGCGGCGCGACGGGGCTTGCGGCGCCGTTCGAGCGCCTCCTCCTCGGCCTGTTCGGGGCCGGCGGAGGTGGCGGTACGGCGGGGACGCCGGGCGGGCGCGGCACGCCACTCGTCGTCGTAGTCGTCGTGGTCGGCGTATCCGGCGACGGCCTCGTGCCCGTACTCCCCCGGGTGCGGCTCGATGACCCCGAGCCGTATGCCGAGCTCCCTCAGCCGGCGCGGGATGGCGTTGACCGGGGTGGCCGTGACCACGAGCAGCCCGAAGACGGTGAGCAGCGCGAGCAGCGGTACGGCGAGCATCTCGCCGACCGTGAAGAGCAGGGGCTTGGAGGCGACCCAGCCGATCATGCCGCCGGCGTCGCGCACGGCCTGCCAGCCGGCGCCCCGGCCGGGCGATCCGCAGGCCACGTGGACCTGGCCGAGGATGCCGAGGACCAGTGCCGTCAGGCCGATGACGATCCGTCCGTTGGCCTCGGGTCGCTCGGGGTGGCGGAAGAGCCGGAGCGCTATGACGGCGAGGAGTATCGGTACGACGAGGTCCAGGCGGCCGAAGGCCCCCGTGACGAACAGGCGGATGAGGTCGCCCACGGGGCCGTCCAGGCTGGACCAGGTGCCGACGGCCACGATGAGGGCGAGGGCGAGCAGGAGCAGCGCCAGCCCGTCCTTGCGGTGGGCGGGGTCGAGGCCCCTGGCGCCCCGGCCGACGCCGCGGAAGACGGTGCCGGCGCCGTGCGCGAGGCCGCGGCCGACCTTGCGGGCGCCGCCCGGCGGGCGCTTGGCGGCGACCTTCTTGGCCGGTGCCTTGCGCGCGGGCGGCCGGCTCGCGGGCCGGGCCGGGGACTTCTTCGCGGCGGTCTTCCTGGCGGGGGCCCCTGCGCGCCCGGCGCGCTGTTTGGAGGTGCCCGCCGTGCCCTGGGAACCCTTGCCGGACGTACGTGAGGCCATGGTGCCGAGGTTACCGGTGTCGGCCGCGCGGTACACGTGCGGCCGGGCGTTCACCCGTTCGTGTCGACGGGCCGTAGTGACGCGGGTGACGCAGCGTCAAACCTCGGGCGACACCTCCCCGGAGCGGCGTCGCGGCGAGGGTGCGGTCAGCTCTGTGAGGGGACCGGGCTGGCGCCGCTGCCGGCCCCGGGCTCCAGCGCGTCCAGGGCGCGCCGCAGTCCGGTGAGCTTGCGCTCCAGGTGGGCTGCGGTGGCGACGGCGGCCGCGTCGGCGGACTCGTCCAGCTGTTTGGAGAGCGCCTCGGCCTGCTCCTCGACGGCGGCGAGCCGCGCGGAGAGCTCGGCGAGCAGCCCGGCGGGCTCCTGGGGCTCGAGCACTCCGGTACGGCCGGAGTGGCCGCCGTTCTCCAGCTGGAGGCGCAACAGGCTGGCCTGCTCGCGCAGCTGGCAGTTCTTCATGTACAGCTCGACGAAGACCGAGACCTTGGCGCGCAGCACCCACGGGTCGAAGGGCTTGGAGATGTAGTCGACCGCGCCCGCCGCGTAGCCCCGGAAGGTGTGGTGGGGGCCGTGGTTGATGGCGGTGAGGAAGATGATCGGGATGTCCCGCGTCCGCTCCCGCCGCTTGATGTGCGCCGCGGTCTCGAAGCCGTCCATGCCGGGCATCTGCACGTCCAGCAGGATCACCGCGAAGTCGTCCGTCAGCAGCGCCTTGAGCGCTTCCTCCCCTGACGATGCCCGTACCAGCGTCTGATCGAGCGCGGAGAGAATGGCCTCCAGCGCCAGCAGATTCTCCGGCCGGTCATCGACCAGGAGGATCTTGGCCTTCTGCACCATGCCCCGTCCTCCTCGTCCCGGCTTGGGGTCTCCCCGGCTCGCGGAGCCGGGGGAAGCACCGGGCGCCGCCCCGGGGGACGACTCCCTAGCGCCGCCCGTCCTTGTGCCGGTCATGGTAGCCGCACCCCGCCCGTCGCCACACCCTGTCACCGCGATGTCACTGTGCACGTAGCAGAAACGCGGTGGGGGACCAGAAGGTTCCCCGAATACCGCGCTCCCACACGCCTTCGGCCACACTGAGTCAGCGAATTGTCAAAGAGTGAACGAGATTCCGTCACTCTGCGCGCATCCACTGCTCCATCACCGTGAGGAGATGGTCAGTATCCACAGGTTTCGTGACATAGTCGGACGCTCCGGCGTCGATGCTCTTCTCCCGGTCGCCCTTCATGGCCTTCGCGGTCAGCGCGATGATGGGCAGCCCCGCGAACTGCGGCATCCTGCGGATCGCCGCCGTCGTGGCGTAGCCGTCCATCTCCGGCATCATGATGTCCATCAGGACCACCACGACGTCGTCGTGCTGTTCCAGCACCTCGATCCCCTCGCGGCCGTTCTCCGCGTAGAGCACCGACAGACCGTGCTGCTCCAGCACGCTGGTGAGGGCGAACACATTGCGGATGTCATCGTCGACGATCAGCACCTTCTCGCCGTTGAACCCGCCGCTGAAACCGCCTCCGTAGCCGTTGCCCGTGTTGTCGGTGCCGAAGCCGCCGTGCGTCATCCCGCCGCCGAAGGCGGCCGGCTGCGGCCAGCCCGGCGCCGAGGGCTCCGGGGACGGCGCGCCGGGCAGCCGCGCGCCCGGCACCGCCCCGTCACCCTGCCCGTCCCGGGCCGGGGCGGCCGCCCGGCCGGCGGCCTGGGCCGCGCGGCGGCGGCGCAGGAAGAGCCCCGCGGCCTGCCGGGCGGGCGAGGCGTCGCCCTCCGGCCCGCCGTGCCCGGCCCCGGGCGTCTCCTGCCCGGCGCCCCCGACGCCCTCCACGCCCGGCTGCGGATAGCCCTGGGGCGGCAGCTCGCCGGGGTTGAGCGGCAGGTAGAGGGTGAAGGTCGAGCCCCGGCCGGGCTCGCTCGCCGCGTCGATCTCCCCGCCGAGCAGCCGGGCGATCTCCCGGCTGATGGACAGACCCAGGCCCGTGCCGCCGTACTTGCGGCTCGTCGTGCCGTCGGCCTGTTTGAACGCCTCGAAGATCACACGCATCTTGCTCTGCGCGATGCCGATGCCCGTGTCGGTGACCGAGAAGGCGATCATCTCCGCGTCGGCGTCCCGCAGCGAGCCGGCCTCCAGCAGCTGTTCCCGGATGCTGTCCGGGACCTCCGCGCCGGCCGGGCGGATCACCAGCTCGACGGCGCCGGTGTCCGTGAACTTCACCGCGTTCGACAGCAGGTTGCGCAGCACCTGGAGCAGCCGCTGCTCGTCGGTGTGGAGCGTGGTCGGCAGCTCCGGCGAGACCCGCACGGAGAAGTCCAGGCCCTTCTCCGCCGTCAACGGCCGGAAGGTCGCCTCCACATAGTCGACGAGCTGGACGAGCGCGATCCGCGACGGGCTGACGTCCATCTTGCCCGCCTCGACCTTCGACAGGTCCAGGATGTCGTTGATCAGCTGGAGCAGGTCCGAGCCCGCCCCGTGGATCGTGTCGGCGAACTCGACCTGCTTCGGCGAGAGATTGCCCTCGGCGTTGTCGGCGAGCAACTTGGCCAGGATCAGCAGCGAGTTGAGCGGCGTGCGCAGCTCGTGCGACATGTTGGCGAGGAACTCCGACTTGTAGCGCATGGAGACCGCGAGCTGCTCGGCCCGCTCCTCCAGCACCTGCCGGGCCTCCTCGATCTCGGTGTTCTTCACCTCGATGTCGCGGTTCTGCCGCGCCAGCCGCTCGGACTTCTCCTCCAGCTCGGCGTTGGAGATCTCCAGCGCCTTCTGCCGGTTCTCCAGCTCCGCCGACCGCTCGCGCAGTTGCTCGGTGAGCTCCTGCGACTGCTTGAGCAGCACCTCGGTCTTGGTGTTGACGCTGATGGTGTTGACGCTGGTGCCGATCATCTCGGCGATCTGGCTGAGGAAGTCCTTCTGGATCTGCGCGAACGGCTGGAAGGACGCCAGCTCGATCACACCGAGGACCTGCCCCTCGAAGAGCACCGGCAGCACGATCACATGGGCCGGGGGCGCCTCGCCCAGCCCGGAGGCGATCTTCAGATAGCCCGGCGGCACGTTCTCCACCAGGATCGTGCGCTTCTCCTTGGCCGCCGTGCCGATCAGCGACTCGCCCGGCAGGAACGAGGTGGGCATCGACCCCATCGAGTAGCCGTACGAGCCGAGCATCCGCAGCTCGTAGGCGTCCGCGCCGCTCTCGCCCTCGTGCGGGTCCGTCGGCATCGCCAGGAAGAACGCGCCGTGCTGCGCGGAGACGACGGGCGTCAGCTCGCTCATGATGAGCCCGGCGACGTCCTCCAGATCGCGGCGGCCCTGCATCAGGCCGGAGATCCGGGCGAGGTTGCCCTTGAGCCAGTCCTGCTCCTTGTTGGCAAGGGTGGTCTCGCGGAGATTGGCGATCATCGTGTTGATGTTGTCCTGGAGCTCCAGGATCTCGCCGGCCGCGTCGACGTCGATCTTGAGGTTGAGGTCGCCGCGGGTCACCGCGGTGGCGACCTCGGCGATGGCCCGCACCTGACGGGTAAGGTTCCCCGCCATCTCGTTGACGGACTCGGTCAGGTCGCGCCAGGTGCCGTCCACGTCCCGCACCCGCGCCTGGCCGCCCAGCTGGCCCTCCGTACCCACCTCACGGGCCACGCGGGTCACCTGGTCGGCGAAGGACGACAGCTGGTCGACCATCGTGTTGATGGTCGTCTTCAGCTGGAGGATCTCACCGCGCGCGTCGATGTCGATCTTCTTGGTGAGATCGCCCTGCGCGATGGCGGTGGTCACCATCGCGATGTTGCGGACCTGGCCGGTCAGGTTGGACGCCATCGAGTTCACCGACTCGGTGAGGTCCTTCCAGGTGCCGCTGACGCCCGGGACGCGCGCCTGGCCGCCCAGGATGCCGTCGGTGCCCACCTCGCGGGCCACGCGCGTGACCTCGTCCGCGAACGACGACAGCGTCGTCACCATCGTGTTGACGGTGTCGGCCAGCTGCGCCACCTCGCCGCGCGCCTCGACAGTGATCTTCTTGGTCAGGTCGCCGTTGGCGACCGCGCCCGCGACCTGCGAGATGTTGCGCACCTGAATGGTCAGGTTGTTGGCCATCAGGTTGACGTTGTCGGTGAGGTCCTTCCAGATGCCGGTGACGTCCCGCACCCGCGCCTGACCGCCCAGCTGCCCCTCGGTACCCACTTCACGGGCCACCCGCGTGACCTGCTCGGCGAAGTCCGACAGCTGGTCGACCATGGTGTTCACCGTGGTGACGAGCTCCAGGATCTCGCCCTTGGCGTCGACCGTGATCTTCTTCGACAGATCGCCCTTGGCGACCGCCGTGGTCACCTCGGCGATGTTGCGCACCTGGGACGTCAGGTTGTTGGCCATGAAGTTGACCGACTGCGTGAGGTCCTTCCAGGTGCCCGAGACGCCCTGCACCTCGGCCTGGCCGCCCAGGATGCCCTCGGTGCCCACCTCACGAGCCACCCGCGTGACCTGCTCGGCGAACGAGGACAGCTGGTCGACCATCGTGTTGAGGGTGTTCTTCAGCTCCAGGATCTCGCCCCGGGCGTCCACGTCGATCTTCTGCGAGAGATCGCCGCGCGCCACCGCCGTCGCGACCTGCGCGATATTGCGGACCTGCGCGGTCAGGTTCTCCGCCATGCCGTTCACCGAGTCGGTGAGGTCACGCCAGACGCCCGCCACTCCCGGCACCTGCGCCTGACCGCCCAGCCGCCCGTCCGTACCCACCTCACGGGCCACCCGGGTCACCTGCTCGGCGAAGGCCGAGAGCTGGTCGACCATCGTGTTGATGGTGTTCTTCAGCTCCAGGATCTCGCCGCGCGCGTCCACGTCGACCTTCTGCGACAGGTCACCGCGCGCCACCGCCGTCGTCACCTGGGCGATCTGCCGCACCTGCGAGGTGAGGTTGCCCGCCATGAAGTTGACCGAGTCGGTCAGCTCCTTCCAGGTGCCGCTGACGCCCGGCACCCGCGCCTGACCGCCGAGCCGGCCCTCCGTGCCGACGTCCCGCGCCATCCGCGTCACCTGGTCGGCGAAGGACGACAGCTGGTCCACCATGCCGTTGACGGTGTTCTTCAGCTGGAGCATCTCGCCGGACACGTCCACCGTGACCTTCTGCGACAGGTCGCCGTTCGCGACCGCCGTGGTCACCTGCGCGATGTTGCGCACCTGGCCGGTGAGGTTGCGGAAGGCGGTGTTCACCGAATCGGTGAGGTCCTTCCACGTACCCGCCGCACCCGGCACCGCCGCCTGACCGCCGAGCTCGCCCTCGACGCCGATCTCCCGCGCCACCCGCGTCACTTCGGCGCCGAAGGACTGCAGCTGGTCCACCATCCCGTTGACGGTGTTCTTCAACTCCAGCATCTCGCCGGAGACGTCCACGGTGACCTTCTGGCCCAGATCGCCGTTCGCCACCGCCGTCGTCACCTGAGCGATGTCCCGGACCTGGCCGGTGAGGTTACGGAACGCGGTGTTCACCGAATCGGTGAGGTCCTTCCACGTCCCCGCCGCACCCGGCACCTGAGCCTGACCACCCAGCCGGCCCTCGGCACCGACCTCGTTGGCCACCCGCGTCACCTCGTCGGCGAACGTGCGCAGCGTCTCCGTCATCTGATTGATCGTCTCGGCCAGCTGCGCGATCTCGCCGCGCGCGCTCACCGTGACCTTCTGCGAGAGGTCGCCGTTCGCGACCGCCGTCGTCACCTGCGCGATCCCGCGCACCTGGGCGGTCAGATTGCCGGCCATGAGATTGACCGAGTCCGTCAGGTCCTTCCAGACGCCCGCCACTCCCGGCACCTGCGCCTGGCCGCCCAGCTCGCCCTCCGTACCCACCTCACGGGCCACGCGCGTGACCTCGGAGGCGAAGGACGACAGCTGGTCCACCATCGTGTTGACGGTGTTCTTCAGCTCCAGCATCTCCCCGGCCACGTGCACCGTGACCTTCCGGGAGAGATCGCCCTTCGCGACCGCCGTCGTCACGAGAGCGATATCACGCACCTGAGCGGTCAACCGGGACGCCATCGTGTTGACGGAGTCCGTCAGGTCCTTCCACGAACCCGACATACCGCGCACCCGGGCCTGCCCGCCGAGCTTGCCCTCGGTGCCGACCTCGCTCGCCACGCGCGTCACCTCGTCGGTGAACGCCGACAACTGGTCGACCAGCCCGTTGACCGTACGCCCGACCTTCAGGAACTCGCCCCGCAACGGGTGCGCCGCGGAACCGTCCGCTCCCTGGGAGCGCAGGTCCATCCGCTGTTCCAGATCGCCCTCGGCCACCGCCGACAGCACCCGGCCCACCTCGGACACCGGCCGCGCCAGATCGTCCACCAGGGCGTTGCAGGCGTCGATCGCCGCCGCCCAGGACCCTTCACAGGCGCCGAGCTCCAGCCGCTCCGTGAGCTTCCCCTCACGGCCGACGACCCGCCGCACCCGGTTCAGCTCGCCCGTGAGCTGCAGATTACGGTCCGCGACCTCGTTGAACACGGCGGCGACCTCGGCCATCACCCCGTCCCCGGGCACCGTCAACCGCTTGCGGAAATTCCCGTCCCGCATCGCCTCCAGGGCCGACAGCAGACGGTGCAGGGCAGCGGCGTCCACCTCGATCGTCCCGTTGGGCCGGGCCCGTCCGCCCTTCGCGCGCGTGCTTGCGGCCCGCGCCGTCGCGCCAGACTCCACCGTCGTCCCTCCCGCAGGTTCGATCATCCTCGTCGGGCTTCCGCTTCGAGCTGTCCCAGTGTTTCACCCCGGCCCAACCAGGCCATAACCATCGGCAGCATCGCACACGGTCCACCGGCACCCCCAAGTGTGGAATCCCTGTGCACCGGCATCCGCGCACACGGCGGAGGTAAGTAACCTGGCATCCGGCCGGGCAAGGAGGGGCGCTGCACATGGGTGAGCAGATCGCCGAGACATTGATGAGGAGACCTGTGATCACCGCGCGGGCTGCCGCCACCTTCGAGCCGGTAGGACGCTCGGTAGCGGCCGCCCGTGCCTTCGTCCGGGACACCCTCCAGGGCTGGGGCTTCCTCGACGTCATCGACGACGCCGTCGTCCTCACCAGCGAGCTGGTCACCAACGCCGTCGTCCACGCGGGCACCGCCGCCGAGGTACTGTGCGTCCGCATGACCACGGGCGTGCGCGTCGAGGTCGCCGACCGCTACCCCGAGCGCGAGCTGCCCGTACAGAGCCCCGGCCAGCCCCTGGGTGGCCTCGACCGCGAAGGCGGCCGCGGGCTGCTGCTGTGCGCCTCCCTGGCCTCCCGCTGGGGCGTCGAGTACAGCCCCACCCGCAAGACCGTCTGGTTCCGCATCGACCTGCCCGACCGCCCGGCCGGCACCCGCTCCGCCGGCCCCGCCCTCCCCGCCGAGGCCCTGCCCGTCGCCGACGCCCGCGTCCGCGTCGCCGTCATCCAGATCGACCGCCAGGGCGCCGTCAACGCCTGGAACGACGACGCCCACGACCTCTTCGGCTTCACCGCCAAACAGGTCATCGGCAAGCCCCTCACCGACCTCGCCGCCTGGCCCCACACCCCCGGCACCTCCACCGGCATCGAGGAGGCCCTGCGCCTCTCCCGCTGGGAGGGCTCCTACGGCATAAGGGGCGCCGACGGCCGCATCGTCCCCGTCTACGCCTCCCACCTCCGCGTCCGCGACACCGCCGGCGCCCCCTCCACCGTCTGCCTGCTCGTCCGCGACGACGAGCGCGCCGTCCTCCAGACCCCGCCGCGCACCAGCGCCACAGACCCGGCCACCAGCGAGCGCGGCACCGCCACGGACCCGTTCGAGGTCTTCATCGGCTCCCCCGCCCCCGACGACCTCGACGGCCTCCTCCAGCGCACCGTCGAACGCGCCCGCGACATGCTCGACGGCGACTCCGCCTACCTGCTGCTGGCCACCGACGACGAGACGGAACTGGAGGTCCGCGCCTCCACCGGCCTGCCCTCCGCCCGCCAGCGATTCGCCCGCGTCCCCGTCGAGGCCGGCACCGGACGCTACGGCTCCGCCCGGATGCCCGCCGTCCACGACGACCTCAGCGCCGTCCCCGGCGCCGTCCCCCTCCTCGCCGACACCGGCATGCGCTCCGTCGTCACCGTCCCCCTCAAGGTCGAGGGCCGCCTCACCGGCTCCCTCGGCGTCGCCGCCGAGTCCCCCCGCCGCTACGGCAACGAGGAGGCGCTGCGCCTCCAGTTCGCCGCCGACCGCATCGCCCTCGCCGTGGAGTCCGCCCGCCTCGGCGAACTGGAACGGCTGCGCCGCGGCTCGCTCTCCTTCCTCGTCGAGGCCTCCGACCTCCTCGCCGGCACCCTCGACCGCGACCAGACCCTGGCCCTGATGGCCCAGATGACCGTCCCCACCCTGGCCACCTGGTGCGCCGTCTACACGATCGCCGACCAGAGCTCGGACCCCGAGCTCTCCTACGTCCTCCACGAGGACGAGGACCGCATCGACGGCCTCAAGGCCCTGCTGTCCAAGGTCGCCCCGCCCGACCCGGTCCCCACCCCCGGCGCCCGCGTCTGGACGGCCCCCACCGAGGCCGCCCACGCCGCCGCCCTGCGCACCTCCCTGCGCAGCTTCGGCCTCGCCGACGCCAAGGGGGACATCCCGGCCCCTGGCCCCTCCCTCGCCACGGCGGCCGCCGTCGGCGGCGAGACCGTGGTCCTGCCGCTCGTCGCCCGCAACCGCGTCATCGGCATGCTCACCCTCGGCAAGCCCAGCGACGACCACTTCCGCCAGGAGATCCTCGAACTCGCCGAGGACCTCTCCCGCCGGGCCGCCCTCGCCCTCGACAACGCCCGCCTCTACAGCGAGCGCACCGCCATCAGCCAGAGCCTCCAGCGCAGCCTCCTGCCGCCCGAGCTCCCGGACGTCCCCGGCGTGGAGGTCGAGGTCATCTACCGCGCGGCCGGCGAGGGCAACGAGGTCGGCGGCGACTTCTACGACGTCTTCCCCATCCGCGACGGCGCCTACGGCTTCGCCATCGGCGACGTCTGCGGCACGGGCCCGGAGGCGGCGGCCGTCACCGGCCTCGCCCGGCACGCCCTGCGCCTGCTCGCCCGCGAGGGCTTCGGCGGCCCCGCCGTCCTCCAGCGCCTCAACGCCGCCATCCTCGACGAGGGCGCCCGCAGCCGCTTCCTCACCCTCCTCTACGGAGAGCTGCGCCCACAGCCCGACGGCAGCGCCCTCCTCAAGGTCGTCTGCGCCGGCCACCCCCTGCCGCTGCGCCTGCGCCAGGACGGCACCGTGGAGCCCGCGGCGGACCCGCAGCCGCTGCTGGGCGTCATGGAGGACCTGGAGCTCTACGAGCAGACCGTCACCCTCGACCCGGGCGACGTCCTGCTGTGCGTCACGGACGGCGTCACCGAGCGCCGCGAGGGCACGCGCATGCTCGGCGACGACGGCCTGACGGACGTTCTGACGACCTGTACGGGCCTGACGGCCGGCGCGGTCGCGGCGCGCGTCCTCCGCGCGGTGGAACGCTTCGCCGCCGAGCCCGCCTCGGACGACATGGCCATCCTGGCCATGCGGGTGCCGGAGCGTCAGGACTGAGAAATGAAGAAGGCCCCCGCCATTCGGCGGGGGCCTTCTTTCCAGAGCCCCAAAACGGAATCGAACCGTTGACCTTCTCCTTACCATGGAGACGCTCTGCCGACTGAGCTATTGGGGCTTGTCGCTGTCGACGGGATAAAGCATACCCCACGTTCGCACGGGCTTTTGGCCACCGGGCGGCGTTGCTCAGGCAGCGGCGGGAAGCAGCCCGCCGAGCGCGTTGCAGGCCGATACGAGCCGCTGCAGTTCCCGGCGCGACGACACTTCGCCGATGGGCAGGGCCAGGCATTCGTCGGCGGCCCGTTCGGTCTCCGGGAGCCACCACTCCCGCGCCGGTCGAACAAAGGACGGCAACCGGTGTACAGGCGTCTGTACGGGCACATGGCACCGGACGCCACGGGCTCGCAACGCCCGGGCGAACGCGTCCCGGTCGGGACGGCCGTTACCGAGGACGCGAACGACGTAGGAGTCGTAGCGATGCTCGATGCCGGAGGCGATCGTGGGGGGCACCACTCCGGAGAGACGGGCGGCGAGGTAGGCGGCGTTGGAGCGGCGGCGGGTGACGTCCGGGAAGTCGGGGGCGCACTCGTCGTGTTCGACGACGGGCACGGCACGGTCGAATACCACCTGCCGCAAGCCGCTCAGATCGGCCGGATGGCCGAAGAGGGGGACGGGCACGACGGCGGAGGTACGCGGTGTCAGGACGCCGGCCACGGCGGCCGGGTCGAGGCAGAAGGTGGTGGGATCGATGTCGGCGAAGACGGGGAGGGCCCCTACGTTCCGGACGGCCATGGCGGCCCCGGCGGTCGCGAAGGAGGGAACGATGACCTCGCTCCCCGCACGGACACCTGCGGCGACGAGCTTCTCTTCAGTCCGCATGCCGGGGATGCTGCCCACGGGAGGTGAACCCGATGAAAACAAAAAAGCTCTGACGCGTGAACCGAAGTCCACACATCAGAGCTTTTTTGAATAAT
>NZ_JBTOLC010000045.1:0-47296 GCF_054551825.1 Streptomyces sp. L500 | reverse complement strand
GCCCTCATGACCGCTCGTCCTCCGTGCCCACGCCATGCGCTTCGGCGATACGCAGCGCGTCCTCCAGCTCCTCCTCCGCCACGGCCGCCGCGTACACGTCCCCGGCCTCCCTCGCGGCATCGAGAGCCGACCGCGCCTCGCGCACCCGAATCCGCGCCGCCTCGACGAACCCGCCCACTCAGACCTCCACGCCCGATACGTCTTGACCTTTACGGCAACTGGTGAATTGAAGAACTCTTCAAGTCTACCGCGCAGGGGCTCCGGGCCGTCTGTGCTCGGCGTAGGCCGTGGCTACACGTCCTCGGGCCGCTTGCCCAAATGGTCCGGTGCTTGATGGGGTGGCCGGATGCGTATACGTATCACCACGCCTTGTGTCGTATCCGCCGTTTTCACGAGCGCCGTGCTCCTGACAGCGTGCGGATCGGAGAGCGCGCATCCGGGAGGCGCCCGTCCGGACGGCGGCGGCGAGGGGCGGACCGCCGTGCCCGGCGGCCCCGAGAAGGACGGCGTCAGGATCGTCGGCAGCAGTGGACAGGTGGCCTCGACCGACTTCGAGGTCACCAACCGCGACACCGAACCGTTCACGTACACCATCACCTTCGAGGTCCTCTCCGACTCCGGCGGGGTGATGGCGAACGAGCGACAGACGGTGTTCTCGGTCGGCCCCGGCCGGACCGTGAAGGACACCGTCCGCACGAACACCCCGGGGCGGGTACGGGTCGGCAAGGTCCGGCGCGTCCCCTCGGCCGAAGCACCGGACGGGACCGGCGCGTGCCCTCCTTCCGGGGTCCGCGTCACGGCCGACGAGGGCGACGCCGCCATGGGCCTCCGCGTCGTGGGACTTCACCTGGAGAACTGCGGAACCCGCCCCTACACCGTCGAGGGTTACCCGCTCCTCGGGCTGCTGGACGAGGACAGGAAACCGGTCTCCGGCGTCGGGATCCTGCACGGCAGCGGTGATATCGCCACCATGAAGGCTTTCGACGAGCCGCCTAGGCCGGTGGTCCTGAAGCCGGGCGAGTCCGCGTCCGCCGGCCTGATGTGGCGCAACACCACCGGCGCCGGCGACGCTGTGAACGTCCCTTACGTGAGGGTGGAGGCCAAGCCCGGGGCTCAGCCGATGACGGTGGCGCCGGAACTCGACCTCGGCACCACGGGAAAGCTCGGCGTCGGCCCGTGGAAGAAGGACACCCCCCAGCGGGAGGGCGTCAGACCCCTCGCCCTGGTCGTGGGCGCGGCTAACGGAGGCGGCGCCTCGTCCCAGAGCAGAGCGGCGTAGTCGCTGAAGCGGCGCACCCCGCAGTTGCCGCACGTCGTGACGCCGCGCGTCTCGCTCCGGCTCTCCGCCGGGTGCGCGCAGAAACGCAGGCTCACGAGTGGGCCTGCCTCTGGTGCAGGCCCATCGTGGTCGTCCAGTACGCGGCCCGCTCACGGTCGCCCGTGTGGGACGCGGCGTAGTACTCGCCCTTGATGCGCTGGCACTCCTCGCACCGCTTGCGCGTGTGCGCTTCGCTGACCTGTTCGGGGGTATGGGGCATGAAGCGAACCCTTGTCAGACGGTCGCTCACTCACGCGAGCGATGTTCACTGCTTGCGCTCCCAGCGTTGCGCTTCGTGCCTACGCTCAACAGGTCTGGAGCCACGCCAACGCGTTTGGGGTGAAGGGGAGATGGCGGAGAGCGGTGCGGCCTACTTCGGGACCGAGGTGCGGGCCTGGCGCGTGGAGAGAGGGATGAGTCAGCGGGAGCTGGGGGAGGCGGCACAGTACGGGCAGCAGTACGTGGCGAAAGTGGAGGCGGGGGAGCGGCTCGCCAGCCCGGAGTTCGCCGATGCGTGCGACGTGGTGTTCGGTACCCCGGGTATGTTCGCGCGCTTGCGGAAACGGGCCGCACAGCGGGGGTATCCCGACTGGTTCGTGCCGTACGTAAAGCTGGAGCAGAGGGCTACCACGATCCTCGACTACAGCTCGACCTTCATCATGGGCTTGCTGCAGACGGAAGACTACGCACACGCGATCTTCCGCAAGGCGCACCCACGAGACGACCTGGACACGACTGCCGAGAGGGTCGCCCGACGGCTCAAGCGGCGGCAGGCCATGGAGGGGGACAATCCACCGTTGCTATGGGTCGTCCTCGACGAGTCGTGCCTACGGCACATGATCGGCAGCCCGCAGGTCATGACGGAGCAGCTGCTCCATCTCCTCGGGCAGCAGGATGTAACGCTTCAGGTGCTCCCGTATGTGTCGGGCACGCCGGCGTGGCACATCCCTTTCACGCTCCTGCAATTCGACGTCGACGAACCCGACGTGCTTTACCAGGGCCACCTCGCCGGTGGCCAGGTCTTCGAGTCGCCTGCGACAGTGGCCCGTGCCAAGGTGATCTTCGATCGGCTGCGTGCCGACGCGCTCTCCCCGGACGCGTCGTTGACGCTGATCCGCAAAGCGATGGAGGAATGGAACGCATGACGCACATACGCGATCTCTCGTGGGCGGAATGGACCAAGTCCAGTCACAGCGCTGGCGATGAGGGCCAGTGCGTCGAGTTCGCCCGCAACCTCGCGGGCAGCGGCATCGTTCCCGTCCGGGACAGCAAGAACCCGCAGGGGTCGACGCTCATATTCGTCCCCGCCGCCTGGGCGGCGTTCACCAGGGCCCTCCGGTAAATCGCTGGCATCCGGGCGCGGGCCGGGAGACGCTGCGATCATGAATACGACCGTTTCCCTCCTCAAGGCAGGCCGCATCAAGGTGCGCTACCCGGCGGAGGTCCTGACCGACGACGGCACGCACATCGCCGTACGGGCGGCCTGGGCCGGAACGTCCGCCCGGGACTTCGGGTTCGTCCGGTTCGAAGAGGGCGACGTCTTCACCGAGCACTACTGGCGTGACCGCTGGTACGCCGTCAAGGAGGTGCGGGACGGCGGCGGCACGCTCAAGGGGTGGTACTGCGACGTCACCCGGCCGGCCGTCGTCGGGCCGGACGGGATCGTCGTGGAGGACCTGGACCTCGACCTGTGGGTCTCGGCCGACGAGGCCACCATCCTCCGCCTCGACGAGGACGAGTTCGCCGCCAGTGGGCTGGCGGAACGGGATCCCGGTGCGGCCGACGCCGCCCTCCGGGCGCTGGACGAGTTGGAGGGCCTGGCCAAGGCGGGTTTGCTCACAGACCTGCCCGGGGGTGCCGTGGCAGGGTGAGGCCATGACCGAGCACAGCAGACCCGCCCCCGTTCCCGCTCTCGACCTGATCCTGGCCGTCGTCGACCCCGGCAGCTGGCGCAGTTGGGACCGGCCCGTGCCGTTGGCGACGGATGACGCCGACTACCGCGCCGATCTGCTCGCCGCGCGGGAGCGGACCGGGCTCGACGAGTCCGTCGTCACCGGCGAGGGGACGGTAAAGGGTCGCCGGGTGGCGCTGGTGGCCTGTGAGTTCCGCTTCCTGGGCGGGTCGATCGGGGTGGACGCGGGGGAGCGGCTGGTCCGGGCCGTGGAGCGGGCGACGGAGGAGGGGCTGCCGTTGCTGGCGGCGCCGGCCTCGGGCGGCACCCGGATGCAGGAGGGCACGATCGCCTTCCTCCAGATGGTGAAGGTCGCCGCCGCGATCACCGACCACAAGGCCGCCGGGCTGCCCTACCTCGTCCATCTGCGGCACCCCACGACCGGCGGGGTGCTGGCCTCCTGGGGCTCGCTCGGCCATCTCACCGCCGCCGAACCGGGTGCCCTCATCGGTTTCCTGGGCCCGCGCGTCCACGAGGCGCTGTACGGCGAGGAGTTCCCGCCGGGTGTCCAGGTCGCGGAGAACCTGCTGGCGAACGGGCTGGTGGACGCGGTGCTCCCGGCCGGGAGCCTGGCGGAGGTCGCCGCGCGGGCGCTGTCCGTGCTGTGCGCGGACGGGGCCACGGACGCCACGGCGGAAGCCGGTGTCCCGGAGGCGCCCGCCCCGGCCGTCGCGCCCTCCGCCGAGGAGTCCATCCGCGCCTCACGCCGCTCCGGGCGGCCCGGCGTACGGGAGTTCCTGAAGGCGGCCGCCACCGACGTCACCCTGCTCAGCGGCACGGGCGCGGGGGAGCGCGACCCGGGGCTGCTGCTGGCGCTGGCCCGCGTCGGCGGTACCCCGTGCGTCGTGCTCGGGCACGACCGGGGCAGCCGACCCGACCTCAACGCCGGCCAGGCGCTCGGGCCCGCCGGGCTGCGGGCGGCCCGGCGCGGGATGCGGATCGCGGCGGAACTGGGCCTTCCGCTGCTCACGGTGGTGGACACCGCCGGGGCCGCGCTCTCCCGCGAGGCGGAGGAGGGCGGGCTCGCCGGGGAGATCGCCCGCTGTCTCGCCGACCTGGTGAACCTGCCCGCGCCGACGCTGTGCCTGCTGCTGGGCCAGGGGGCCGGCGGCGCGGCCCTCGCCCTGCTGCCGGCGGACCGGGTGGTGGCGGCCCGGCACGCCTGGCTCTCCCCGCTGCCGCCCGAGGGCGCCTCGGCGATCCTCTACCGCACCACGGACCGGGCGTACGAGATCGCCGGACGACAGGGCGTGCGCTCCGCCGACCTCTTGGCGAACGGGATCGTGGACCGCATCGTGGAGGAGGAAGACAGCGAGGGTGCGGACTTCCTGGTGACGCTCGGCCGGGTCATCGGAGCGGAGATGGCCGCTCTCACGGCGCGCGACGAGGAGGAGCGGCGTACGGCGCGACGTGCGCGCTACCGGCGCCTCGGCGCGCCGGGCGGCGCCGCCTCGTAAGGACGCCCTGCCGCGCCGCGCGTGTACGGGGTTTGACCGTCATAGTTGCCGGATACAACTACCCTCGCATCCAGCGAAAGGGGTACCCGTACATGTGCGGCATCACCGGATGGATCTCCTACGACCAGGACCTCACCACTCCCCGAGCCTCCGCCACCCTCGACGCCATGACCCGGACCATGGCCTGCCGCGGCCCGGACGCCGGCGGCGTCTGGCTGGACACCCACGCCGCCCTGGGCCACCGCCGCCTCGCGGTCATCGACATCGAGGGCGGCAAGCAGCCCATGCTCGTCAAGCAGGGTGACGGTCGCACCCTGCTCGCCCTCACCTACAGTGGCGAGGTCTACAACTACCGCGAATTACGCGCACAGTTGGAAAGCCACGGTCACATATTCCGCACCAGCAGCGACACCGAGGTCGTCCTCCACGCCTACCTCGAATGGGGCGAGGGCTTCACCGAGCGCCTCAACGGCATGTACGCCTTCGCCCTGTGGGACCCGCGCGTCGAGGAACTCCTCCTGGTCCGCGACCGCATGGGCATCAAGCCGCTCTACTACCACCCCACCCCCGACGGGGTGCTCTTCGGCTCCGAGCCCAAGGCCATCCTCGCCCACCCCGCCGTCCGGCCCGTCGTCGACGCCGACGGCCTCGCCGAGATGCTGGCCTTCACCAAGACCCCCGGCCACGCCGGCTATCACGGCATGTACGAACTGCGCCCCGGCCACACCGCGCGCGTCCGCCGCCAGGGCCTGACCGTCCGCCCCTACTGGCAGCTGGAAGCCAGGGAGCACACCGACGACACGGACACCACCGTCCGCCACGTCCGCGAGCTGCTCGACGACATCGTCACCCGCCAGCTCATCGCCGACGTTCCGCTGTGCACCCTGCTCTCCGGCGGACTCGACTCCTCCGCCATCACCGCCCTCGCCGCCAAGGGCCTCGCCGAGGGCGGCCACGGACCGGTGCGCTCCTTCTCCGTGGACTTCACCGGCCACACCGAGAACTTCAAGGCCGACCTGCTGCGCCCCACCCCCGACGGCCCCTACGCCCACGCCCTCGCCGAGCACGTCCGCTCCCACCACAGCGACATCGTCCTCGACACGGCCGCCCTGATGGACCGCGCCAACCGCGACGCCATCGTGCGGGCCCGCGACCTGCCCACGGCGGGCTTCGGCGACGGGGACGTCTCGCTCTACCTTCTCTTCAAGGCCATCCGCGAACAATCCACGGTCGCGCTGTCGGGTGAGTCGGCGGACGAGGTCTTCGGCGGCTACCGCTGGTTCCACGACCCCGAGTGCGTCCAGGCCGACACCTTCCCCTGGCTCACGGCGGGCGTCGCCGACACCTTCTCCGGACCGGCCAGCGGCGGCCGGACCGCGCTCCTCGACAAGAGCCTCCTCGCCAAGCTCGACCTGCCCGGTCACGAGCGGCAGCGCTACCAGGAGGCTCTCGCCGAAGTGCCCCGGCTGCCCGGGGAGAGCGGCCTGGAGCGCCGGATGCGCGAGATCAGCTACCTCCACCTCACGCGCTTCGTCCAGCTCCTGCTCGACCGCAAGGACCGCGCCAGCATGGCCGTCGGCCTCGAAGTGCGCGTCCCCTTCTGCGACCACCGGCTCGTCGAGTACGTCTTCAACACCCCCTGGGCCATGAAGACCTTCGACGGCCGCGAGAAGTCCCTGCTGCGCGCCGCCACCCGCGACCTCCTCCCGGACGCCGTCGCCGACCGCGTCAAGAGCCCCTACCCCAGCACGCAGGACCCCCGCTACGCCGACGCCCTGCGCACCGCGCTCGGCGGCCTCCTGGCCGACGAGAACGCGCCCGTACGCCCGTTGCTCGACACCCCGGCCGTCGCCGAGGCGCTGGACGAGCGCGCCGGTGAATCGTTCCGGACGGCGACCGAAGTGGTCCTCAACCTCAACACGTGGCTGACCGAGTACGGCACGGAACTGCGCCTGTAACGGGCCTGCGGCCACGGCGGGTCCGCCTGGCGCACAATGGACCCACCGTAGTTCTCACCAGGAGACCCACCGTGGCCTTGCAGATGACCGTCGACCAGGACGCCGCCGAGCCCCCGTACGAGCAGATCCGGGCCGGCATCGCCGAGCGCGCCCGCGCGGGGGAGCTCCCGGTCGGCTACAAGCTGCCGACCGTCCGCGGCTTCGCCGAGGAGCTGGGCCTGGCCGCGAACACGGTCGCCAAGGCGTACCGGGCGCTGGAGGCGGACGGGGTCATCGAGACCCGGGGGCGGAACGGCACGTTCATCGCCGCCCCCGGTGACACGGCCGCCCGCGAGGCCGCCGCGGCGGCGGTCGCCTTCGCCCAGCGCGCCCACCGGCTGGGGCTGGACCACGACGCGGCACTGGCGGCGGCGGGCGACGCGCTCCGCGCGGTGTACGGGGACTGAGCCCGGGCGGCCGGGGCCGCCCCGGCAGGCCGTGGGCCGTGGGCGGCTGTGGGCCATCCGGCTGAATATGGCCCGCGAGCCCCCGGCATTCTGTGGTTCGCCGGGACGCCGGAGGCCAACCGCAGCACGATACGTCCGGGAACAACGGGCGGACCGGGCAAGGAGCGTCGTGAGAGGAATCGTGCGGGCGGCTACCGTCGCCGGGGCGTGCGGCCTGGTGCTGTCCGGCACCGGGGCCGGCAGCGCGGAGGCGCAGACACAGACCAATCCGGGCTCGCTGCTGTCCGCCGTGGTGGGCGCCGATCTCGGCACCGTCGCCGAGACGGTCTCCGGCGTGGTCTGCAACAACCGGCTGGCCGACTTCCACTACCAGTCGCCGGTGTCCCGGTCGCCGCACCCGTGCGTCAACGGTCCCGTCCAGAGCGGGAACAGCGAGAACAGCAACAACTTCATCAACCACGGCAACCCCGTGGACAGCGGGAACATCGAGACCGCCGCCGGCTCCACGAACAGCCTCAACGACGTCAAGGGTGCGCAGAGCAACAGCGGCAACGACATCTCCCGGGTCCAGCAGGCGTTCCCCTAGAGACAGGCCCTCAGTGGTGGTGGCGGCTGCCCCCGACGAGCTGCCGCTGGTGGTTGGAGCTGCCCGCCGCCGCGCCCGTGCCGGAGGAGCCGGAGGTCACGGAGCCGCTGTTGTCCGCGGGGCTGCCGCTGTCGCTGGGATTCCCGGTGATCCGGACGTTCTGCGAGTTGCTGCTGTTGCCACTGTTGACGGGCCCGTTGACACAGGCCCGGGCGTGGCCCTCGCAGGTGAATCCGGCGTGGAAGCGGACGAACGTGTCGCCGTCGGCGCTGAACGGGCCGTCGCCCCAGGCCATGGCGGGCGAGGCCACGCCCCCGGCCAGGAACAGGCCGGTCAGGCCGGCGGTCGCCATTCTCAGAGGACTGATGCTCTTCATTCCGCCTTGCTACCTGCGACGCCGGTGGGGACCAAGCCCGCACAGCGGGCGGTCACCCTCTCCGACCACCGTATTCACCATGACTGCCTAGTCCGCCGTCGAACTAGTCCACCATCGAGAGCCAGGAGCCGATCAGGGCCACCACGATGATCACGGTGACCGCCTGGAGCTGGGCGCCCTTGGACAGGGCGTTGTCCGGGTCGCTGCCGTGCTCCGCCGCGTACCGGGCCTTCTCCCGGAGCTCCGTGCGGCGCCCCAGGAAGCCGAGTGGGAAGCCGACGACGGCCGCCGTGTACAGCGGCAGGGAGACCTCCGCGCTGTGGTGCTTCACCAGCGAGCTCACCGCCACGAGCACCACCGCGGCGAACGGGGCGACGGCGATCCGGATCCGGTACCGCCGGTTCGGCATGAGCGGGACGAAGAAGGCCAGGAACGCGAACGTCGCCGCGACGGCGATGGCCCACCAGGCGGTCAGGGGTATGACGGGAGGCTGGGGCATGACTCTTCCTTGACTCTGTGGGGGCCCGGCGCGAGCCGGGCCCCCACAGTCGGTTCACTTCAGTCGGATCGTTCCGCCAGGAGGCCGGTCAGGCTACCAAGTGAACCAGCCGACGACCGGGGAGATCGCTTGCTGTACGGCGTTCACCGCGCGCTCCACCTTGGTGAACTGGGTGATGCCCTTGATGACCGGGACGCCCAGCTTGAGACCGGCGCTGGCGAGGTTGCCCACCCCGCCCAGTGCCATACCGGTCACCGCGCTGATCATGTTCGAGTTGCCGAAGCCGTCCGCGTACCAGGACAGCCCGGCGCTGATGCCACCGGCGATCATCGACGCCGCCCCGAGCACGGGCGTGACGACGACGTCGGCACCCGGGATGAAGGCCGAGATCGCGGCCGCCGTCCCCAGGACCGTGCTCGCGCGGTTCAGCCACTTCGCCCCGCTGCGCGCCCAGCCCTTGCCGTCGTCGCCCTTGTCGCCGGCGTTCTTGCCGTCGCTGGTCGGCGCGGGGGACGAGCCGTGCTGGTCGTACTTGGGGTCGTTGGAGGGGTCGGTGCCCTTCTTGGCGTTCTCCCGGGCCTGCTCCGCCGCACGGGCGGCCTCGGCGGCCTGCTCCTGACGGCGCTTCTCGATGGCGATGCTGTTCGCCTCGGTCGCGGCCTTGGAAGCGGCGGCGGCGTCCTGGCCGGCCTGGGTGGCCGACTGGCCGGCGCTCGCGGCGGACGCCTTGGCGCTGGCCGCGGAGTCCACCGCGGCGGCCGCGGAGTTCTCCGCCTGGGTGGCCGAGTAGTTGGCCTGGCGGCTGGCCTGGCGGGCCGTCGCGGCGGCGTTCTTGGCCTTCTCGGCGGACGCGGCAGCGGCGGCTGCCGAGTTGTCGGCCTCCTTGGCCTTGTCACGCGCCTGCTGGGCGTAGTCGTTGGCCTCGGCGGCCGACTTCTTCGCCTTGTCGGCCCAGTCGGCGGCCTCCGTGGCCTTGTTCCGGGCGTTGGCGGCCACCTTGGACGCCGTGTAGGCGTTGTCGTTGGCGTCCGCCGCCGCGCTCGCGGCCTTGGCTATCAGCGCCTGGACGGACGCGACGTGGGTGGCCGTGTCCTGGTCCTTCTGCGCGGCCCGGTACTGGACGCGGGCCACGAAGTCGTGCTGCATCCAGGCGGGACCGGCCATCGCGACCTGCGCGGCGGACTGCACATTGGCGCCGCCGCCGCCCATGACGCGGAGCGTCTCGACCCGGTCGTCCTCCATCTGCGCCTGGCGGTAGCCGGTGCTCAGGAAGGTGTACAGGGCCTTGACGCCGCCGTCGCTCAGCGCGGCGCTGCCGGCGTCCTTGACGGCCTTGCCGGCGCCGTTCATGAGCTTGAGGGTCTGGACCCGGTAGTCCTCGATCTGGACGTCGTAGGCGCTCTTGGTGAGGAAGTTCTCCGCCGCGTCCGGGTCGCCGCTCTGCAGCGACTTGGCGGCCGCGTCGGCGAGGGCCGGGCCGCCGACCTCGGCGAGGGCGAGCACCTTCTCCCGGTCGTCCTGCCGCTGCGCCTGCTTGAAGTCCGTCTTCGCCCAGGCGACGACGGCCTCGTCGGGACCGGACAGCGCCGTCTCGGCGGCCGCGCGGGTCCACGACCCGGTGTTGTCCAGCAGGTTGACGGCGGCCTTGCGGCCGAGCTCGGCGGCCGACTTGGTGTCGATGCCGGAGGCGGCGGCCTTCGTCACGAGCTGCTTGGTGTCGTCGTCCATCTGGGCCGACTGGGTCTGCAGCTTCGTGATGAAGTCACGGCCGTCCTGGTCGGCCTTCGCGGCCGCCTTGGCCTCTTCGATGCCGGTCTGGGTGGCCGAGTCGAGCTCCGCCTTCTCGCTCTCGCGGGCGAGCTTCTCGGTCTTCTGCGCCTGCGCGACCGCGTCGGACGCGTCCTTGGCGGCGTCGATGGCGTTGTTGGCGTGCTCGGTCGCCTTGTTGGCCCAGTCCTGGGCCTTGCCGGCCTCGTCCGCCGCCTTGTCGGCGGCGGCGGCGGCCTTCTCCGCGTGGTCGGCGGCACGGTTGGCCGCGTCGTGCGCGTCGTGGGCGGCGGAGGCGGCCTGTCCGGCGAGCGACTGGGCGCGGCCGGCGGCGGCGGTCGCGGTGTTGGCCGCGTTGCGGGCCACGTTGGCGGCCTCACGGGCCCGGGCGGCCTGCGCCTGGGCCACACCGGCGGAGGCGCTGGCGTCGGCGGACGCGGCGGCCGCGTCGGCGGCGTTCTGCGCGGCCCGGGCGGCGGCGGCGCCGGAGGCCCCGGCCTCGGCGCTGGCGTTGGCCGCGTACTCGGCGGCCGACGCGGCGGTACGGGCGCCCTTGGCCGCGTCGCGGGCGGCCTCGGCGGCCCGGCGCGCGTTACCGGCCTCGGCGGCGTTCCCTGCGGCAGCGGCTGCGGCGTTGTAGGCGCGCGAGGCGGCCTGGCCGGCGGCGGCAGCGGCGGAGGCGGCGGCCTGAGCGGCGCTGGCCGCGGTGCGGGCGGCGGAAACGGCGGTGTTGGACGCCTGGATGGCGGTCCGTGCCGCGGCGGCGGCGCCCTCGGCGGCCTGGGCGGCGCGGTTGGCGGCGTTCCCGGCGTCCTCAAGGCTGTCCTTGGCGGCGGCGGCCTCCTTGGCGGCCTTGAGCGCGGCCTCCTTGGCCTTCGCCGCGGCCTCCTCGGCCCGCGCGCCGGCCTCCTTGGCCGCGTCCGTCTCGGCCTTGGCCCGCTTGCCGGCCTGCTCGGCGACCTGCGCCAGCGCGCCGACCGTCGCGCTCTCCTGGTCCCGGCTGCGGGCCAGGTACTGCCCGCGCTCCAGGAACTCCCGGCGGTCGTCGGCCGTGCCCTGCATGGCCCGGTCGCCGAGCTTCTTCACCTCGGGCCCGCCGGCCTGCATGATCTTCAGGACCTGGACCCGGTCGTCCTCCTCCTGGGCCGTGAAACGGCCCTTGGTGAGGAACGTGTCCAGCGCGTCGGAGGAACCGTTGTCGAGGGCCTTCTGGCCCGCGTCGCGGACGGCCTTCTCGCCGTTGTTCATCGCCGTCAGCACGGCGACGCGGCGGTCGTCGTCCAGCGGGTTCTTGTAGCCGTTCTTCACGAACGCGTGGATGTCCGCGTCGCTCCCGCTCAGCGCCTTGGAGGCGGCATCGCGCACGCCCTTGCCGGACACGCTGAGCATCTTCAGGACGGCGAACCGCTCGTCCTCGGCCGTCGCCCGGTCCAGCCCCTTCTGGAGGAAGGAGCGAAGGTCCGTCTCCGTGCCGAGCAGGGCCTTCGACGCCGCGTCCTTGGTGGCCAGTCCCCCCAGCCGATAGGCGTCGACCGCCTGCGCCCGCGCGTCCGCCGGCAGCGGGGGGCCGTCCGGCTCCGCCGGGACGGCCTGGGCCACGGTGGTGCCGAACACCGTCGCGGCCAGCGTCAGGGAGGTGAGGGCGAGAAGTCTCATCGGTCTCTTGCTGGTCATATCCCCTCAAATTCCGCCGGGTTTGATTGACAACCCGTCATGAAGCGACAGATGCCGCCACATCGGCGAGATCGTAGGGGCGGAATGCAGATTCCGGATCTTGTGGGGGAGGGGTCCCCGGGGTGTCCCAGGGGGCGTCTGACCAGTCGTGCGCAGGGCGCGCGGCCCTGTTCTTCCGGGCCGCGCGCCCTGCGCACGTGTGCGATCTTTTATGGTTTGTTTACGGGAGTTCGGGGATTTCGATAGCTGGTTCCGGAAGGGGAGTATCCGGTTCTCATCCGCCCTACAGGTACAGCCCCGCGTCCGCGTCCTGCTGCTGTCCCGGAACCGACGCCGGAACCGTCCCGCGCCGCAGGGCGAAGAGCTCCGCGAGCGTGGCGCCGTTGCGGCCCACGCCCTCCTCGCGGCCCAGCCAGCGGACGGACTCCGTCCGGGTCAGTGGGCCCACCTCGATCCGGGCCAGGCAGCGGCCCGGTCGGACCACCGCCGGGTGGAGCCGCTCCAGGTCCTCGTTGGTGGTGACGCCCACGAGGACGTTGCGGCCCTGGCCCAGCAGACCGTCCGTCAGATTCAGCAGCCGTGACAGCGCCTGGCCCGCCGCGTGGCGGGCCTCGCCGCGGATCAGCTCGTCGCAGTCCTCCAGGAGCAGCAGCCGCCAGCGGCCGCCGCCCTCCGTGCCGTCGTCCTCGCCGATGGCGATATCCATCAGGTAGCCGACGTCGTTGAGGAGGCGCTCGGGGTCCAGGACGCAGTCCACCTGGCACCAGTCCCGCCAGGAACGGGCCAGCGTGCGCAGCGCGGACGTCTTGCCCGTGCCGGGCGGGCCGTGGAGCAGGAGGAGGCGGCCCGCGATGTCGTCGGGGGTCACCTTCATGAGGCGGTCCATCGCGTCGGCCACCGGGGCGGTGTAGTTGGCGCGGACCTCCTCCCATGTACCGGCCGAGATGGCACGGGTCGTGCGGTGCGGGCCACGGCGGGGGGAGAGGTACCAGAAGCCCATGGAGACGTGCTCGGGCGTGGGCTCGGGTTCGTCCTCGGCGTCCGCGACCGCCTGCTTCAGTACTTCCTGGGCCAGTTCGTCGCTGACGGCCGTGACCGTCACGTCGGCGCTGCGCTGCCAGCGCGAGGCCAGCAGCGACCAGCCGTCGCCCTCGGCGAGGACCGCGCCGCGGTCGGCGTCCCGCGCGGAGCGCACCACCCGGGCCCCGGGCGGCAGCAGCGTCGCCCCGGACCGGACCCGTTCCACCGAGTGGCCGCGCGCGTAAGGCTGTTCACCCCGGCCGAACGGGCCGAGGAAGAGGGCGTCCATGACGTCGGCCGGGGAGTCGCTGTCCACTTGGATACCGATGGGCGGTGAATCGGCGGCCGGGGAAAGGGGGCGCTCGGCACTGCGGTCGGCACACATGCGCCCCATGATCCGGCACGGATCACCCCGGCGCACCCGGGTTTTCTCCTGTTCCGCCCCCGCCTGCGCCGAACGCGCCGCAGACCGATTCCGCCCCCGTTACCCTTTCCGTGATGGGACGTCATGGTGGAGGTCGGGCGTTGCAGCGGGCGAGGGGGTGGCGGCCCGGCGGGCCGTCGCGACGGCGGCGGATCGCCGCGCTGCTCGCGGGCGCGCTCCTCGCCCTGGCCGCCCTGGTCACCGCGAGCGTGGAGGCCTGGCGGTCCGGGGACGGGCCACCGGCCGCGCCCGCCGGCTCGGCGGCCTGGCTGGGCTGGGGCTTCACCCACACTCAGTACAGCGCGGACCTCGGCCAGGACGACGCGAAGGCGACGGCCGAGAAGACCATCGCCCGCGTCCCCCTGCCGCAGAACCAGCACATCATGGGCTGGGGCGTCGACAACCCCGAACCCAGACCCGGCACATACAACTTCGGCGACCTCGACCGGCGCGTGGAGCTGATGCGGAAGACGGGCACCGCGCCCGTGCTCACCCTGTGCTGCGCCCCCGACTGGATGAAGGGCGGCGGGAACCGCACCGACTGGTCGCAGAAGTCCCTGGAGAAGGCCCCCGACCGCGCCCACTACAAGGACTTCGCCGCGCTCGCCGGAAGGATCGCCAAACGGTACCCGGACGTACGGCACTTCATCGTCTGGAACGAGTTCAAGGGCTTCTACGACGATTCCAGGAACCGCTGGGACTACGAGGGGTACACCGAGCTCTACAACCTCGTCTACAAGGCGGTGAAGAAACAGAACAGCAAGGCCCTCGTGGGCGGTCCGTACGTGGTGATGGACAGCGAGGCCCCCGGCACCGGTTCCTACGACTCGAGAGTGAGCGGCGACTGGGGGTCGGTGGACCAGCGGGCCGTCGACGCCCTGGAGTACTGGACCGAGCACAAGGAGGGGGCGGACTTCGCCGTCGTCGACGGCGCCAGCTACACCCGCACGGGCAGCAGGCCCGTACCCGACGAGTTCCGGGCCACGCGGAAGTTCACCGACGTCACGGAGTGGGTGCGCAAGATCACCGGGCTGCCGGTGTGGTGGGCCGAGTGGTACGTCGAGCCCGCCGACGAGAGCGACGCCCGCAAGACCTGGACCGAGCCCCACCGCGTCGCCGTCCAGGCCACCGCGATGATGCGGATCGCCGAGGCGAACGCCGCCGCGGCGTTCTACTGGAACCCCGAGGAGGAGGGCGCCGACTGCCCCGGCTGCCTCTGGCGCGGCACCCAACTCGCCGACGGAGGCGGGCCGATGCCCATGCTGGACCTGCTGACCCGCTTCGCCAAGGAGTTCCCGCCCGGCACGGGACTGCGCCGCATAGACGTCGGCGGGGCGGACGCGGCCGCGGTGCAGGTGATCGGCGCGGGCAGGACCGTGCTCGCCGTCAATAGCCTCGACCGGAAGATCACGGCCCGGGTCGACGGCCAGAACGTCGACTTCGGCCCCTACGAAGTCCGCTGGCTCTGACCCGTTGCCCGGCACCACCCCCAACGGCAACACTGAAGCGGCGTCAACCGAACGAAAGGGAGACCTCATGCCTGAAAACCCGGCTCAGGCGCTGGTCATCGTCGACGCGGAGAACAACTACTACGTCCTGCCCCGGGAGGTCGTCGAGACCGCCAGGGCAGCCCCCGAGGCCACGGAGACCATCCGCGAGCACCTGCGCGACACCGCTCACGTCCCCCTCGCCGACGGCTACTCCTTCGCCGGGGTGCTTCGCCTGCCCCCCGAGCACGAGATGGCCCACTACACCCCCGAGGCCTCCTGGCCGGTGGCCACCACCTCGTGATGGCCACCGCCCCCCGGAGCGACGACATCCGGGGCGACGACATCTGTGTCGCCGCCCGATTACCGGGCCCCGCCGACCGGCGGGCCTTCACCGCGCGCGGCTGCCTGGCCGTCGAAGGACTCTGGGACGACCGGTGCGCCGCCGCGCTGGCACACGAGGCAGGGCGGCTGCTGCCCCGCGGCCGCCGTGCGGGCCCCGACGGGCCGGAGCGGCCCAGCCGGCAGGCGGTCGCCGCCGACGCCCCGCTGCTGGCCCGGCTCCACCGCGCCCTCGTCCCCCTGGCGCGGGCCCTCGCCGGGCGCCTCCTCGTGCCCACGTGCGCCTGGTACAACTACTACGAACAGCACGACGGCATCTGGCTCCACATCGACATCGACGCCTCCGAACTCGCCCTGCTCACCACGGTGCTGGGTGAAGTCGGCCCGCTGCACCTCCACCCCGCGCTGCGCGGACGCACCCAGGACCAGCTCGACGCCCTCCAACGCGACCCGGACTGGGACCGCCACAGCGGTACCGCCGTCCGCTACCCCCGCCGCGGGGTACTGGCCCAGCTGGGCCGGGCCGTGCCGCACCACCGGCCCGGGCGGCCCCTGGCCCGGCCGGCAGCGGTGGCGGCCCTCCACTACCGCTCACCGTTCTAGCCCCCTGCCCCACGGCACAGACAGCGGCTCCGCACGGAAGAGGCACTCGTGACGCACGCCCCGGCCCCCGTCCTCCCGCACCCCGCCCCCGTCACCCCCGCCGCGCGACGGTCCTACGCCGACCACGGCTTCGTCCGCCTCCCCGGACTGTGGGACCGCGCGCTGGCCGACGGGATCGCCCGGGAGGGCCGGGAGCGGTGGCCGCACGCCGAGATCCCCCGGCACGGTCCCCGCACCCCCGTCACCGCGCGCCGGATCACCCGCCGGGGCACCCCCGCCGCCGGCGGCCCGCTGCTGGCCCGGACGCACCTGGCGCTGACGGGGACGGCCCGGGCGCTCACCGGCCGGCTCCTCGTCCCGACCTTCGCCGCCTACGGCTACTACGAGGACGACGACGAGGTGTTCCTCCACATCGACACCGAACAGTGCGACCTGACCCTGCTGACCACGGCCTTCGGGGACGTCGGCCCCCTCCACGTCCACCCCGGCCTGATCGGCAGCACCATGGAGCGGCTCGGCGAGCTGGAGAGCGACCCCCGCTGGGACCGCGCCGGCGGCATCCGCGTCGGCTACCCCGACACGGGCGTGACCGCGCTGAACGGGCACGTCCTGCCCCACCACCGCCCGGGCCGCCCCCGCCCGGGACTGCACGCGGTGGCAGCCCTGTGCTACCGCTCGCTGTTCTGATTCGGGAGGGACCTGCTACGACAACGTCGCCATCCGCCACACCAAGGACCCCAGCACCACCAACAACAGCGGCAGCGCGAACCAGAAGGAGCCCTGAAGCCACCGCAGCTGCCGCACCCCGGGCCCCGCCGCCACCCGCACCAGCTCGCGGACCGTCAGCAGCACCAGCAGCCCCGCCGCCGCGAGCGCCCCGGCCACGGTGACGGGCGTCCACGTCACCCGGGGCCCCACCGGGCCGGGCGCCGGCTCGGGGACCTCGCCCACCGGGCGGTCCCTGAGCTCGTAGAGCACCGCGTCGTCGTTGCCGAACACCCGGCGCAGCTCCGGCCGCCCGTCCAGGGCCCGGCGCACCCGGGGGTCCCAGTCGGAGGCGTAGCCCGCGCTGAGCTCGAGGTAGTCGGACTGGCCCTTGTTCACCACGAGCAGGGAGCCCGGCCCGGCCTTGCGCAGCGCCTCCACCAGGCCGGAGACCCGGCCGGGGTCGCGCGGGGCGAGCGTGGGCTCGTACCGGACGCGCTCCATGTCGCGCGCCCCCCACGGCAGGGCGGGAGTGACGTTGTCGACCGGGTCGCTGCTGGTCCACAGCAGCCGTACGGTCGGCCGGTCGTGGGCGTGGACGTAGTCCATGGCGGCGACCTCGCCGGGCCGCACCCGTTCGAAGGACTCGTTGCCCCAGCGGGCCACCAGGAACCCCAGGACGAGCACCAGCCCCGCGAGCAGCGCGGCCAGCGCTCCCCGGTGTGCCCGGCGGGGTCCGGCGGCCGGGCGGGGGAAGAGCGCGAGCGCGGCCAGGGCGCAGGCGCCGGGCAGCGCGAACAGGAAGACGCGCAGGGCGACTTCGCCGCCATAGGACTGCATGCCGAAGGCGAGGAACGGCACGCAGGTCAGGAGGAGCAGCGACAGATCGCCGATGCCCGCGCGGCGCCGCCGCCACCAGCCGAGCGCGGCGAGCCCCAGCACCGCGGCCGCCATCGCGACCCGTACGTAGAGCACCATCTTGTGGGTGGCGCTGCCGCCCTCGATCCGGCCGGAGACGGACGAGGAGAGATTGCCGCCCAGGGAGCCGAGCCCGCCGAAGAGCTCGTCGAAGTGGCCGGACCAGTACGGCTCCGCCAGGAACCCCACCCACACCGCCAGCATCACCCCGCACAGCAGGGGCAGTCCGGTGGTGGTGAGCCGGCGGGCCAGTACGAGCGCGGTGAGGACGCCGAGCATCACGAACGGGGTGAGCTGGTGGCTGGCCACCGACGCGGCGAACAGAGCGACGACCAGGCCCAGCAGCACCGCGGCCGGGCCCCGGCCGAGGGGCAGGACCTCGCGCTCGCCGGGCAGCAGGCGGCCCCGGAGCTGGCCGGGCCAGCGGAACCACAGCAGCAGCACGGCCACGAACAGCAGATAGAAGAGGTAGTTGAGGGACTGGGGGGAGAAGTAGTCCTGCCCCACCCAGCCGCTCAGGGCGAACAGCCACAGCGCCGCCCACTTCGCCCGCCAGCCCGCCCGTACCACCCGCATCAGCAGCAGCATCGGCGCCAGGCTCACCAGTTGCACCGCCAGCGGCCACCAGCGCAGCACCTCGGTCAGATCGCTCACCCCGCACGCGTGGGCGGCGAACGCGGCCAGGGCGAAGAAGCCCGGCCAGCTCCAGCGGGCGTCCAGGTCGGGCGCGGCCGTGCCGGTGCGGTCGATGTAGTCCAGGAAGCCCAGGTGCTGCCAGGCCGTGGCGAAGCGCGGAGGGCCCTCCAGCAGGGCGGGCACCGCGTGGAGGGACACCACCGTCGCCAGCAGCACCGTCAGCAGCAGCCACCGGCGGCGCTCCGGCAGCCACAGCGCGGCCGCGAAGGCCACCACCAGCAGCCCGGCTCCCAGCAGCGTGGCCACCGGCAGCACGGACACCAGCCCGAAGCCGCCCATGTCGTCCAGGTCGACCCGGCCCACGGCCGTCAGCGGCACCCAGTACAGCGCCAGCGCACAGGCGAGCAGCAGCCCGATCCCGGCCTCCGGCGTACGCAAGCGGGCGCTCAGCCACTCGGCGCCGAAGCCCAGGGGCGGCAGCGGGGCGCTCCCGGGCCTCTCCATGACCGGGAGGCCCTCCGCCGGGCGGACGTCGGGCCGGCGCTCCAGATGGTCTATGTCGAGCCGGACGCCCAGCGGCAGCGTGTCGGGGTCGAGCGCGGACCGCAGTGCCCAGCCCGTGCCGAACCGCCCCTTGGCCGGCGCGGCCTCCTCGCCGTGCCGGTCGCCGGGCCCGTCGCCCTGCCGGTCGTCGCGCCGCTCGCCGCGCGGCGCCAGGTCGGCCAGGTCACCGTCGGGCGCCGGGGGCTCGGCCGCCGTCCGCTCCGCCGCCGGCGCGGCCTTGAGGACGGCGCGCAGCTTCACCGCCGCGATGGAGACGATCACCGTGAGGCTGCAGATCTCCGCCACACCCGCGCCCGTCAGTCCCATCCGGGGGAGCAGCAGCAACGTCAGCCCCAGGACCAGCACGCACAACAGGCCCTGCAGATAGGCGAGCCCGGCCGTCCGGCTCTGGGCCCGCAGCACCGCGAAGTACACCTCCATCACCACGCGCAGCGCCGCCCCCACCGCGAACCAGCGCAGCAGCGGAGTGGCCGCGTCCGCGTACCCCCGGCCGAAGACGTGGAGGATGTACGGCGCCAGGAGGAACAGCAGCACGCACACCGGCGCCATGATCTTGGCCATCCGGCGCAGCGCCGCCCGGCAGTTCTCCGCCAGCCGGGCCGGGTCGTGCGAGCCCTCCACGGTCAGCGAGGCGCCCATGTTGATGGCCAGCAGATTGACCGTGCCGCCGATGGTGGAGGTGACGTAGAAGTACGCGTTGTCGGCGGAGTCGATCTGCGCGGCGACGATCACCGGCACCAGATAGACCACGGCCAGCGAGAACAGCGAGCCCGTGTAGTCCCCGGCGAGGAAACGGCCGATCTCCCGGGCGGAGACCGGCCGGGCGCTCTCCGCGGTCGCCCTGATGTGCGCGGGCACCAGCCGCCGGAACACCAGCCAGCCCAGCGGCACCACCGACACCGCGATGGAGACCACCCAGGAGACGAACACCCCGGCGACCGGCAGCGCCACCGCCAGCGCCACCAGCAGCGCCAGCTTCACCGCCGAGAACACCGTGTTGCCCACCGGCACCCAGAACGCGCTGCGCAGCCCGGTCAGCACCCCGTCCTGGAGGGTGAGGAGCGACCACGCCACCACCGCGGCGACGAACCCCAGGCCGCGCAGCGGGCCGTGGAGGAACTGGTAGGACGGCCCCCACAGGCCCAGCGAGAGCAGGAAGACGCCCGCCGCGATCGCGACGAACACGGAACTGCCGGCGTAGGTGGCGAGGACGAGCCGTCCCGTGCGCCGCCCGGCGACGGGGATGAACCGGGCCAGGGCCCCGGTCAGGGTGACGGCCGTCAGGCCGGCGATGAGCTTCATCGCGGCGATGGCCGCCGAGCCCTGGCCGACCGACTCCTCGGTGTAGTAGTGGGCGGCGACCAGCCAGAAGCCCACGCCGAGGACGGCGCTGATGCCCGTGTTGAGCATCAGCGCGAAGGCGTTGCGGAACAGCGGACTGCTCACGCCCCGCCCGGGCAGCCGCAGTCGCCGGGCTGTCGGCTCCACGGCTCTTTCCTCGGTTCGATCCTCGATCCGGGCGGACGTGTCAGACACGGGCTTCGGTCGCTTTCCTGTTCCTGACGGTGTTCCTGACGACGCGTTCCGCGGTGAGGCGCTGGCGGCCGGCGCCGACGAGGCCGCGGCCCCTGCGGAGCACGGCGTAGCCCTTGGTCAGCGCCCGGTCCCGGGCGTACAGCCGGCCGATCCCCCGGCCCTCGACGAGCCGTTCGAACTCCTCGATGCCGGTGGAGCGGCGCACGGTCACCCGCTCCAGGGCGTACGGGCCCTGGGCGCGCCGGGCCAGGGCGTTCCCCACGGCGAGCGAGATCCCGAACCCGGCCGCGCGCACGGTATCGCGCACCCGGCGGCTGGAGTAGCCGTAGGGATAGGCGAACGACTCGGGTGGGTGACCCAGTTCGGCCGTGAGTACGTCCCGGCAGTGCCGGACCTCGTACCACAGGGGCTCGTCGCGCAGCTGGTCGAGCTGGGGGTGGGTGTGGCTGTGCCCGCCGATCTCCACGCCCGCCGCGGCCAGTTCACGGACCTGGTCCCAGCTCAGCATCAGGTCCAGGGCGCCGCCGGTCTCGTGGGCGCCCCGCAGCCAGCCCGTCGAGGCGAACAGGGTGGCGGGGAAGCCGTGTTCGGACAGGGCGGGGAGGGCGTAGCGGTGGACGCCCTCGTAGCCGTCGTCGAAGGTGATCAGCAGGGGTCTGGGGGGCAGCTGGCCGCCGCCGCGCCAGGCGGCGGCCAGCCGCGCGGTGGTCACCGGGGTGAAGCCGTGGTCGGCCAGCACCCGCATCTGCTCGGCGAACGCCTCGGGCGACACGGAGAGCCCGTACGCGGCCCGGGCCGGCGCGTGGGCCACCGCGTGGTACATCAGAATCGGCACCGGCCCACCACTCATCCGCCCGCCCCCTCGCACGCGGGGTCGGCTCCGCCGCCCGGCGCGCGGCCGTCCGGTGCCTCGCCGTCCGTCGGCGCCTCCAGTTTCGCCACGGCGAAGCTGGTGGCGCCTCCGCGTGCCCGTAGGGTGCCCAGGGCGTAGCCGCCGGCCGCCGCGGCGACGCCGGCGACGATGGCGCCGGCCCGGCCGGCGCCGCCCGGGCGGCCCAGGAGCGCGTCGCGCAGCCCGCGCGCGACGCCGGCCGGCAGGACGCGCGTGGTGTAGCGGCGCTCGCTGGCGAGGCCCTCGCGGGTGCCCACGCTGCGGGCCACCAGGGCCTTGGAGAGGCCCTCGGCGTACGCCCGGGTGCGGAAGTAGCCGAAGCGCTCGCGGGCCGGCGGCACCCGGTGGTGGATCACCGAGCGGTCGTCGATGAGCAGCACCGCGTCCGGCAGCGCCCGGGTGAGCCGGATGCACAGCTCCGTCTCCTCCCCGCCCAGCGGCAGCCGCTGCCCGTCCCGCCCGATACCGCTGGCGAAGCCGCCGACGGCCTCCAGGCCGGACCTCCGGAACGAGGCGTTCCCGCCGAGGACGTTGCGGACGGCCACCCGGCCCGGCGGCAGCCCCCGGTAGCTGCAGCCGACCACCCAGTCGAACTCCTCCGGAAACCACGCGGGGCGGCGGCGGGAGGCCCAGACGGGCTGGGTCCGGCCGCCGACCGCCATCACCCGGGGATCGGCGTAGCCCTCGGCGAAGTGCAGCAGCCAGTCCCGCTCGGCCACCGCGTCGTCGTCGAGGAAGGCGATCACCTCGCCGGCGGCGGCCGCGACCCCGGTGTTGCGGCCCGCCGACAGCCCGCGCGGCCCGGCGTTGGCGAGCACGCGCACCCGCTGGGCGCCCTGCTCCGCCCCCGCGCCGTCGTCGCCGTAGGTCTTGGCCAGCCGGCGCAGCAGCGTGGGGTTGTGGTCGACCACGAGCAGGGTCTCCAGCGCGGGATAGGACTGGTCGCGCACCGAGGCCACCGCGGCGAGGATGTCGCCCCAGCGGTCCTCGGTGTAGACACAGATGACCACCGACACCTCGGGCGCGCCGGTCCGTGCGTCGGGCACTGGGCTCAAGACACTTCCCCGCGGTTCGCCGCGGGCGCCAGCGCCAGCGGGCGGCGGCGCCGCCGGGACCGCCGGCCGGTGCCGCGCTCATGGAGGATCACCTTCAGCACACGGATGCCGTCGCGCACGGCGCGCAGATTGCTCGTGCCGTGTATGCGGACGAACTCATGGCTGGGAATCTCCTGGACCCGCAGGCCGGCCTTGACCACTCTGATGTTCATCAGGGTCTCCACCTCGAACCCGGCGCAGTCCAGGGCGATCTCGTCCAGGCAGCGCTTCCAGAACGCGTTGTACCCGTAGCACAGGTCGGTGTACCGGGCACCGAACTTGTGGTTGACCATGGACGTCAGCACCCGGTTGCCCAGCTTGCGGATCAGCGTCATGTCGTCGGTGCCGCCGCCGTTGGCGAAACGGGAGCCCTTGGCGAAATCGGCCCCGCCCACCAGCGCGGAGACATAGCTGACGATCTCCCCGCCGTCGGCCGAGCCGTCCGCGTCGACCATGACGATGATCTCGCCCGTGCAGGCGGCGAAGCCGGTGATCAGGGCGTCGCCCTTGCCCTTGCCCAGCTGCTCGACGACCTTGACGCCCGGATGGAGATCGCGGGCGACACGGACGGTGTCATCGGTGGAATTGCCGTCGACCAGGACCACTTCGTGAATCCAGTCGGGAAGCGTCTTGAAGACGTAAGGAAGGTTCTCCGCCTCGTTCATGGCGGGAATGACGACGCTCACCGGTGGCGCTATCGCGAAGTGCGAGGTCACCGGCCGGTAGCGGCCGGATGTCTCCGGATCCTCTTCACTGGCCGCCGGCCGAAGGAACGCACTCATGTGTTTTCTTTCCCTCTCGTCCGGTGGACCGCCTGCCCCAGCGGTCCGATCGTGTGTCCGGTTCGAAAAGGGGGTACTCGACCTGGCCCCGAACGGCAGGAAACACCGAACAGGGAGGGCGAGTTGGCAAATACGCCGTGCCGCGCGGCACGCGACTCGGCACAGCGGAACGGCCGAGCGCGGCACCCCCTGCCGCGCCCCGCGCCGGTCACCATCGCGACGCTGTGAAGCCCTCCCCGGAGCCGCTTAGAGAAGATGGGCCGATGCGGGTAGATGTACGACGGTATTGAAGCTTGAGTCCGTATGGCAAGAGGTGGGGCGGAGGCTCCTCCTTTGGTGTTATTTGCGCCTATGCAACCATTCGCAGGGACTTAACTATTGACGCCGTGTCCATGGCGGGCGGTTCCCTGGCCCGCCGCCCGGATCCGTCCCATGCGCCGCAGCAGCCGGTCTGCCTGCTCGAACAGCTCCGGCCGCGCCAGCACCGAGTTGCGCAGCGCCCGCAGCGGCGCCCGCCGGGCCCGGTAGCCCAGCGCCACCGGGTGCCGACGGGTCACCCAGCCCTCGGAGACGCTGAGCTCCCGGGTCTTGAGCGAGTCCTTGTACGCCTTGCCGCCCCGCCCCAGGTCCAGATAGGCCAGCCCCTGCGCCGCGGCCCCCTCGGCCATCCGCATGTGGAGTATCAGACCGGGGGAGTAGCGGGAGAACTCCGGGTCGTACGCCGGGAACCAGCACGCCAGCACCGTGGTCGAGCGCAGCCCGAAGTGGGCCGCGACCGGCCGCCCGGCCGCGTAGAGCACCGACAGCAGCCCGGCGAAGGACTCCGTGCGGGTGTGGAACAGCTGCTCGACGAGATGGGCTATCCACGGGCGCGCGAACCGGTCCGCACGCCCTGTTCTTCGGTACTGCGCCGACTTCCAGCCGGTCAGCACGCGCAGCATCGCCGGGTCGCGCTCGTCGTGGACGTAGCGCACCTCGCCCACGTCCCGGCCGAGCCGGCGCTCCTTGGCGAGCGTGGTGCGCGTGAACTTGGGCGACTGCTTGCGCAGCGCCGCCAGATACCGCTCGTACCCCTGGTCGACGTCGATGACCGGTGAGGCGAAGGAGCCGGAGGCCGCCACCTCGAAGGGCTTCTGGCCCTCGATCAGGTGGTCGAACTCCCACAGGGAGAGGCCGCAGGCGAGCAGCAGCTCCCGGGTGTCCCACTGGAAGCCGGGGCGGTGCACCAGCCCCTGGGCGTCCGAGACCCCCAGCCCGATGGCCCGTCCCACCCCCATCGAGGTGCGCTGGAAGGGGAAGAACGCCACCGGTTCGCCCTCCTCCCGTGCCACCGCGATCCGGATGCCCCGCCGGCAGCGCCCCACCGCGAGGGCGAACTCCGGAGCGAGGAAAGGATTCGCGAGCTGGGGTGAGCCGTCCTCGACGGCCCGCGCCTGCATCGCCGACCACGCCGCCCGGTCGGCCGCCGTGAGCTCCCCGGGCCGGTACACGCTGATGTCCACGTCACGAAGCCCGACTTCTCGTGGCGCGGCCCCGATGGCGCCGCGCGTGTGCCAGCAGGAACGCGAGGAGCAGGAGGACCCCGCTGACGGCCGCCACCGCGACCACGCCGCCCCGGACCGTCCAGGCGTGCAGCGCGAGCATGGTCTGGGCCACCAGCAGATCGACCGCGACCGCCCCGCCGACGGCCACCACGGCCCGGCTGAGGGGGTCGAGCCCCCGCAGCGGGGCGGCCACGGCGCAGGCGGGCGCCACGATGAGGAAGAACAGGGCGAACGGGGCGCGCAGCGGGGAGGTGACGTCGGCGAGCGCCAGCGCGCCGCCCACCCCCGCGATGGCCGCCGCCACGCCCGCCGTTACCGGCAGCCAGTCCCGGGCGGCCGGACCCCCGTCGCGGCCGCTTTCCCCGTCCGTGCCCCCCTTGCCGTCACGTTCCGCCGGGTCGTCCAGTCCGGTGAGATCAGTGAAGCTCTGCATTGGCGACTTTGCCCCCCGAAGCGCCGGATGCCGGGCTTCAATGTCGCGCAATCGGCAAAGGCCCGTCAAGATGTGAAGGCCATGCGAAACAGCCCCCGACGGTCCTGACCGCCACAACCGGAGGCTGGCCGTCAGATGAACAGTGGGCGACGTGGCCCGCCCGCCGGGCCGGGCGTCAACCGACCGTCGTCAAGCATGGGTTGACAGTTTCACCCCGATTCCACTTTTGGCATGGACACTTCCAGCGACATGGGGTCGCTGCTACCACGGAGGTGGCAGAAACCCCTGCTAGGGAGGTTCCATGAAACTGTCCCGGTTCGCGGGTGCCCTATCCGCGCTGGCCCTCACCGCCGCCCTCGCCCTCGGCGGGGCCGGCGCCGCGCATTCTGCCGAACGCGCGTCAACCCCCGCCTACACAGCCCTCGGTGACTCGTACTCGTCCGGTCTCGGCGCCGGCGGCTACGACTCCGCCAGCGGTGACTGCAAGCGCAGCACCAGGTCCTACCCGGCCCTTTGGGCCACCGCCCACAAGCCCTCCAGATTCGACTTCAACGCCTGCTCCGGCGCCCGTACGGGTGATGTTCTCAGCGGTCAGCTCGGCTCGTTGAACGGCTCCACCGGGCTCGTCAGCATCACCGTCGGCGGCAACGACGCGGGCTTCTCGGACACCATGAGCACCTGCGTCCTGGGCTCCGACTCCTCCTGCCTGAGCCGCATCGACCAGGCCCGCGCCTACATCCGCGACGAGCTGCCCGACAAGCTCGACGACGTCTACTCCGCCATCAGCGACCGCGCGCCCCACGCCCAGGTCGTCGTCCTCGGCTACCCGCGCTTCTACCACCTCGGCGGCACGTGCCTCGGCCTCAGCGACACCAAGCGCAAGGCCATCAACGGGGCGGCGGACCTCATCAACTCCGTCACCGCCAAACGCGCGGCCGACCACGGCTTCGCCTACGGCGACGTCACGACCACGTTCACCGGACACGAGCTGTGCTCGGGCAGCGCGTGGCTGAACAGCGTGACGTTCCCCGTGAACGAGTCGTACCACCCGACGGCGTCGGGCCAGTCACGCGGCTACCTGCCGGTGTTCACGGCGGGAGCGTGACGATTTGCCGGAGGGGCTGATAAATCAGCCCCTCCGGCGTTTGAGGAGCGGGGGTCCGGGGCGGAGCCTCAACCGCTCGTACCCCCGTACCCACCGCCCGGATAGCCGGACGAGCTGGCTGACGCCGACCCCGACGGCGACCCCGACTGTGAGGGCGACGCCTTCTGACACGTCACCGTGAACGGAACGTGCCGGGACACCCCCGCCCCCTTCACCTCCAGCGCGATCCAGTCCTTCTCCGGATCCCCCGCCCGGTGCGCGGTGTCCGTGTGCGAGAGGACCTTGCTCCGCTCGCCGGCGCCGATGCGCGCCGTGCGCCAGCCGCCGTCCGTGACGTTCCCGCTGCCCGTCACCCAGCGGTAGGTGACGTCGGTGGGGGAGCGGTCCACGGCGATGGCGGCCTGGAAAGCGGGGGCGGCGTCGCCCGGCGGCGGGCAGGGCCCGGAATAGCGGTCCCGCAGGGCGACGAGGGTGACGGTGATGGTCAGGGCGGACGCGCCGCTGGACGAGCCCGAGGACCCGGACGCGGCAGGCGGCGACGCGGCGGCCGACGACGCCGTACGCCCGCTGTCCCGCGGCGAGGGCGCCGCCCCCGCGTTCTTGTCGCTCCCCGAGGACGTGCTCCCGCCCCCGCTGTTCGACCCGCCGCCGCTGCCGCTGTTCGAGGTGAGGGCCCACACCAGCCCGCCCACGGCGAGCAGCGCGACCAGCGCGCCCCCGGCGAGCGCCACCCGCTTCCCCGCCCGCCGCTCGGGCGCCCCGGACGCACCGTCCGGCCCGGACGGCGGCACCGGCACCGGCTGGGTCGGCGCCCCGGACGAACCGGCCGCCCCCGCCGCCACGGTCGGCGCGTACGCCGCACCCCCACCCTCACCCGTCTCCACACGCGGCACGTTCCCCGCCGCCACCGTCCGCAGCAGCCGCTCCGCCTCCGCCGCGCCGAGCCGCAGCGCCGGGTCCTTGCGCAGCAGCCCGTCCAGGACGGGCGCGAGCGGCCCGGCACGGCGCGGTGGCGGGAGCTCGGCGTCGACGACGGCGCGCAGCGTGCTGAGCGGGGTGTCCTGGCGGAAGGGCGAGTAGCCCTCCACGGCCGCGTAGAGCATCACCCCGAGCGACCAGAGGTCGGACTCGGGCCCGGGCGGGTGCCCCAGAGCGCGTTCCGGGGCGAGGTACTCGGGGGAGCCGACCAGCTGGCCCGTCGCCGTCAGCGCCGAGCTCCCCTCGATCATCGCGATGCCGAAGTCGGAGAGGACGACACGCCCGTCGTTGGCGATGAGTACGTTTCCCGGTTTCACGTCGCGGTGGAGTACGCCCACGGCGTGCGCCCCTCGGAGCGCGGCGAGCACCTGCACTCCGATCTGCGCCGCCCGTACCGGGGCGATGGGACCCTCGGCCAGGAGGACCTCCGCGAAGGAGAGGCCGCGCACCAGCTCCATGACGATCCAGGGCCGGCCCTCCTCGGTGACCACGTCGTGGACGGTGACGACGTTGCGGTGGGAGATCCGGGCCGCCGCGCGTCCCTCGCGTTCCAGCCGGGCGTAGAGCTGCCGTACGTCGGGAGCGGGCAGTCCGGCGGGCGCCCGGACCTCCTTGACCGCCACTTCCCGGCCCAGTACCTCGTCCCGGGCGCGCCATACCACGCCCATGCCACCCTGCCCGAGCTCGTCCAGCAGCCGGTAACGGCCCGCCAGCACCCGTCCGGCGCCGGAACCCGTGTCCATGCGTCCGTCCCTCCCCCGAGAGCAATTCGGGGTGAATGTACCGCAACGGAGCGTGATTGCCCCCTGTTCGGTACCGTATTGTCCTGTTCAACTCGCTGTCGGTAACGGCAGGTTCACGTCAGGTCTGTCAACGCCCTTGACGGGGTGGTGAATCGGCCCCGCCGATGCGCGGGTGACGCGATGGGGCGATAGGGTTACCCTGCCTGGGCCGGGTGCCTCGTACGGGTGGGGAGTGTCGAATGGATCAGATAGCGATGCGGAGCAGGCCGCGTGTGCCTGCCATCAGCTACGGAAGCGGTGCGTCGAGCGCGCGCCTGGATCGTCACCTCGCGGTGCTCGGCGGGCCCGCCCTGCCGCAGCGCGAGGTCGAGGGCGCGACGGTGCTGATGCGCGAGATCACCTCGCGTGACCACGTCCGCGCCGGTCGCAGCAAGAGCCAGAGCCGTACCGCCCGGGTGTCCCTGTTCGCCCCGCTGCGACGGCTGCGCCGTTCGCTCTTCGGCAGCCGTGGCACCACCTCTCACGCCTGACCCCCGGCCCCGGCCCGTCCCCGCAAGGCCCGTCCTGTAAGGCCTGCCCTTTCCCCGGGGCCGGTCGGTCGGAAAGCAGCACCCCTCGGCATCCCCCGACGCCTTTCGGCCCGCCGCCCTCCCCGGACGTTCGCACAATCTCCTCAGTGCGCGTCGAGGGTGACGGTGAAGGAGAAACGGTCCCCCCGGTAGTGGATGCGGGCGATGTCGACGGCCCGCCCGTCCTCGTCGTAGGTGATCCCCGTGTAGTGGAGGATCGGGCTGAGCAGCGGCACCTGGAGCAGCCGGGCCGTCTCCGGGTCGGCCAGCCGCGCCTCGACGGTGTCCGTGATCCGGCTGATGCGCACCCCCACCATGTCGCGCAGCACCTTGGTCATGGGCCAGCGGGCGAGGTCCGCGACGTCGATGCGCTCGGCCACCTCCGGGCGGACCAGGTTCTCCGCCCAGTTCGTCGGCTCGCCCGACGCCTCGTCATGGCGCAGCCGCCGGTAGACGACCGCCTCGTCCAGGCCGGGGAAGTGCTCGGCCAATTCGGCCGGGACCGGCGCCGGGCCGTGGCCGAGAACGGCCGTGTGCTCGCCGGACTGCTGGGCGACGATCGTGTCCACCGAGCCCAGCAGCCGTACGGGCGAGGCGCGCCGGGCGCTCGGCTCGATGAACGTGCCCCGCCGGCGGTGCCGGGTGATGAGACCCTCCGCCTCCAGCTCCTTGAGCGCCTGCCGCATGGTCAGCACGCTGACGCCGTAGTGGGCCGCGAGGGCGTCCTCGGTGGGCAGGCGCAGCGGGTCGTCCGGTCGCCGGCCCAGTATCGAGGCGCGCAACGACTGCGACACCTGGTACCAGAGCGGTAGCTTGCGGTTGAGCGCGAGGGAGTCGGGGGCGAAGGTCACGGGGGCTCCGGGTCTGACAACGGGGGTGTCACTGACGGAAGTGGCGTTCCAGACCCTGCCACACCCGGTCGTATCCCGTCTGCAGGTGGTCTGCCCCGGCGGCCTGCGCCGAGAGCGTGATCGGCCAGCGGGTCTCGAACATGAACGCCAGACCGTCGTCGATCTTCTGGGGGGCCAGCTCGGCCGCGCTGGCCCGCTCGAAGGTCTCCCGGTCCGGCCCGTGCGCGGACATCATGTTGTGCAGCGAGCCGCCGCCGGGGACGAAACCCCCTTCACCGGCCGTCTTGGCGTCGTAGGCGCCCTCGATGAGGCCCATGTACTCGCTCATCACGTTCCGGTGGAAGTAGGGCGGCCGGAAGGTGTCCTCGCCCACGAGCCAGCGCGGCGCGAAGACGACGAAGTCCACGCCGGCCAGCCCCGGGGTGTCGGAGGGCGAGGTGAGCACGGTGAAGATGGACGGGTCCGGGTGGTCGTAGCTTATGGAGCCCAGCACATTGAACCGGCGCAGGTCGTAGACGTACGGCACGTGGTTGCCGTGCCAGGCGACGACGTCCAGCGGGGAGTGGCCGTACGTTGCCGACCAGAGGTTGCCGCAGAACTTGTTGATCACCTCCACGGGGCCCTCGACGTCTTCGTAGGCGGCGACCGGGGCCAGGAAGTCACGGGCGTTCGCCAGCCCGTTGGCGCCGATCGGGCCGAGGTCGGGGAGGGCGAAGGGCTGCCCGTAGTTCTCGCAGACGTAGCCGCGTGCGTCGGCGTCGAGGAGCTCCACCCGGAAGCGCACCCCGCGCGGGATCAGCGCCACGTGGCCGGGCTCGGCGCGCAGCAGCCCGAGCTCGGTGCGCAGCAGCAGCCCGCCCCGCTCGGGCACGATCAGCAGCTCCCCGTCGGAGTCGCTGAAGACGCGGTCCGTCATGGAGGCGTTCGCCGCGTACAGGTGGACGGCCATGCCGGCGCGCTGGGTGACGTCCCCGTTGCCGCCCAGGGTCCACAGGCCGGCGAGGAAGTCCGTGCCCTCCGGCGGCTCGGGCAGCGGGTTCCAGCGCAGCCGGTTGGGGTCGGGGACCGTCTCGGTGAAGGGGGCCGTGCGCAGGGCGCCGTTGGTGACGCGGGTGAAGCGCGGGTGCGCGGCGGAGGGCCGGATCCGGTACAGCCAGGACCGGCGGTTGTGGGCGCGGGGCTCGGTGAAGGCGCTGCCGCTGAGCTGCTCCGCGTAGAGGCCGAGGGGGGCCCGCTGCGGTGCGTTGCGGCCCAGGGGCAGGGCGCCGGGGAGGGCCTCGCTGCTGTGCTCGTTGCCGAAGCCGGGGGAGTAGACCAGCGCCTCCGCGGTCTTCCGCGCCCGCTCATTGCCCGTACCGCTCATCGCGTGCTCCCACTGCCGATGGATTCCTATGGGAGACCGTAGGATTCCCGGGCCGGGCGCGTCAATGGACCGGTCGCGGGCATGCGGAAGAACCGGCCGCCGGACGGGCCGCTGCCCGGGTCCCGCCGGAACCCGGGACGATCACACGGCGCGGGAACGATCGAGCGGTGCTGGGAACGATCGAGCGGTGCGGGCCGTGATCAGCCGGCCCGCTCGGCCCGCCACTGCGGCGACGGCAGGTGGATCAGCAGCAGGACGATCCCGGCCAGCGAGAAGATCCGCGTCGCGGCCTGCAGCCCGTTCCACTTCGTGGACTGCCACATCGCGAACCACTCCCCGCCGATGGCGATGAAGCCCAGCCCGAAGAGCAGCATGAGCATCAGGAGCCCCAGCGTGGTGGTCCGCCGGGCGGGCGCGAAGCCCTGGGCGGCCACCCCGCCGCGCCGCAGCCCCCGCACCCACAGGCCCGTGGCCGCGAGCAGCACGAGCGCCGCCAGCGTCTCCCAGACGATGATGGCCACATAGGCGATGTTCTGGAGCGTGGTGTCGGTGACGGCCCGCCACATCAGATCCCGGTCCTGGAACGTCGTGTCCATGGCCAGGACGTGGCGGACGAATTCCTGGTTGGTACCGAAGTCGGTGACATTGCCGAAGGCGACGAGCGTGATGTAGACCGCGATCGTGGCGGTCAGCGCCGTGGCCGCCACCGGCAGGGTGCGCTCGGCGGTCATGGGGTCATGCATGCCCGTCCGGCCGGGCCGCTACGCGCCGGCGGCCCGGGTCGTCCGCCCTAAGCGCCCGCTCAGGCCCGGGGTATGGTGTTCGTCCTTCCGGCACGGCACGGCAAGGCGCACAGCGAGTCGAGGCGAGGGGCCCCGCGCGGGCCCGGAGAGCGGGGCACCGAGATGGGCGCGCAGACGTCACGGACCGACGAGTGGGCCGACGTCACGCCCGACGCGGCGCGCCGGCTGCTGGCCGCAGGCGTGGCGGCCTTCGCCGAACGCGGCTACCACGCCACCACCACCCGCGACATCGCGGGCCGCGCGGGGATGAGCCCCGCCGCGCTCTACATCCACTACCGGACCAAGGAAGAGCTCCTTTACCGCATCAGCGGGGTCGGACACCGGCTCGCCCTCGACATCCTGTGCCGGGCCCGCGACGGCGCCGGCACCCCGGCCGAGCGCCTCGCCGAGGCCGTCCGCCGCTTCGTCCGCTGGCACGCCGAGCACCACACCACCGCGCGCGTCGTCCAGTACGAGCTCGGCGCGCTCGGCGAGGAGCACCGCGCCGAGATCGTCGCGCTGCGCCGGGAGACCGACGCCGCCGTCCGTTCGATCATCGAGGACGGCGTCGCCTCGGGCGACTTCGACGTCCCCGACGTCCGCGGCACCGCCCTCGCCGTGCTCTCCCTGTGCGTCGACGTCGCCCGCTGGTTCAACGCGGCGGGCGAGCGCACGCCCGCCGAGGTCGGCGACCTCTACGCGGACCTGGTGCTGCGCATGGCCGGCCACCCCGGGCCTTCGCCCCGACCGGCCTGACAGCGCCGTCACGTACAGTCTGAGCCGTGCCGCAGATTACGAAGAAGATTTGCGAGCTGACTGTCGGTCAGCTCTCGGCGCGCAGTGGCGCCGCCGTCTCCGCGCTCCACTTCTACGAGACCAAGGGCCTGATCAGCAGCAGGCGCACCTCGGGCAACCAGCGCCGCTACGACCGGGACGCGCTGCGTCGCGTCGCCTTCATCCGCGCGGCCCAGCGCGTCGGCATCCCGCTCGCCACGATCCGCGAGGCGCTGGCCGGGCTGCCCGACGGGCGCACGCCCAACCGGGCCGACTGGGCCCGGCTGTCCGAGGCGTGGCGGGTCGAACTGGACGCGCGGATAGCGCAGCTGGGCAAGTTGCGCGACAGCCTGGAGGACTGCATCGGCTGCGGCTGTCTCTCCCTCGACCGGTGCGCGCTGTCCAACCCCGACGACCGTTTCGGCAGCGTGGGCACCGGATCGATGCTCTACGGCCAGCGCGACGCGGGCTGACAGCTACGCGGGCTGACGGCGACGCGGGCTGACGGCGACGAGCGCGCGCCCGAGGGCGGTCCACGCTCCCCGGAGCGGTCCGGGGAGCGCGCTCACACCCCCGCGTACCGCCCGGCGAAGGCCCTCCGGTGCGCCGCGGCCAGCGCCGCCGGGGTGAGCACCGAGACGGGCACCACGATGCCGCAGTCGGTGCAGACGGGGCCTTCCAGCGGGTAGCGCTCCAGGTCCGTCCGCCATTCGACGCGCTCCTGCGCGCACACCGGGCAGGCGTCGCCGGGCGCGGACTCCATCGCCGCGATCACGCGGCGCAGCACGTCCGCGAGCCGGGCGTCGGGGGTGAGGTCGGGGGACGCGCAGGGCACGATGTCACAGCCGCCCCAGGTGTTGCGGTACCAGTCGTCGATGGCGCTGGGCTGGCGGATGCCGTGGTGCTTCTCCCGGCGGCGCCGGCCCGCGAAGCGGGCCTCGTACGCCAGCCAGACCTCGCGGGCCTCCTCCAGTTCGACGAGCGCGGCGATCAGCAGTGCGGGGTCGGGGGCCCGGTCGTCGGGGGCGAGGCCGACGCGGGCGCACAGATGGCGCCAGGTCGCCCGGTGCCCGTAGGGGGCGAAACGTTCGAGGCATTTGCGCAGGGATGTCCTGCGCAGCGCGATGGTGTTCCGTGGATTGCGCACTTCTCGGGCTAGTGCTCTGAAACCTGCCACTGCATCCCACCTCCGGCGGCGCGGACTCGGATCGACATGGAAGGGACGTAACGCACGGCCGATCGGATCCATCGGATTTTCGGATCCCGGCCCGCGTCACGGCGCCGACTCCGCTCTGCTACCCCCATCGGGCGGACAGATGTGGGGCATCACGAAGGTGGCGGATCCCGGTGCCGTGCTCAGCGCACCAGGCGCCCGGCCAGCAGGACGAGCCGGGCCAGCTCCCGGTGGCAGATGTCGCTGTGGGCACCGGTCGGCGGGCCGCCGCGCCGCACGACCGCCGAGGCGTCGACGTTCACACAGCCGTCGGCCGGCAACGGGCCGGTCAGGGCCCGGTCGAGGACGAGGGCCGCGGTGCCGGGCACGGCCTGGACGCCGTCGTGGCCCATGGCGCCCCAGCGGGGGTCGTTGAGGCCCAGCGGGTCCAGGCCGAGGAGGGAGTCCATGTCCCCGGAGACCCGGGAGGCCAGCGGGTAGAGCAGGCCGAGCGCCTGGTCGTGGCGCGAATGGCAGCAGACCACCGGGCCGTCGACCCGGCGCTGGAGCTCCTTGAGCGCCCCGGCGTGAGCGGGCGCGAAGGGCAGCCCGGGCGCGAAGGCGTAGTGCGAGAAGGCGCCTTGGAGCAGGGTGACGGAGCACACGCACCGCGCGCGCTCCGGCAGGCCGCGCAGCGCGAACGCGACGAGCCGTCCCCCGAAGCTGTGCCCCACCAGATGTACGCGCAGGCCGGCGCAGGTGCCGGCGACCTCCCCGAGGAGCCGTCCGAGCCCCGCCTCTCCCACCGTTCCCGCGCGTCGCTTGATCTCCCAGTAGGTCGCCTGGCGCAGCATCTCCAGCGCGCCGCCCCACAGCCGCTCCAGCGCGCCCGACAGTTCGGAGCGCGCGAGCCCGGCGAGGGCCAGGACGTCCGCGAAGCGCGCGCACACCCGCTCGGGGCTGCCGGTGAACATCGCGGGCTCGTCCGGCTCGCCCGCGCCCGGGTCCAGGTCGTGGACGTACGGATCGTCGGCGGGGCCCGTTCCTCGGCCACTCCGCCCCCGGGCGACCAGGCCGCGCGTGAGCGTCGCGAACTCCGCGAGCCGCGCCGGGTCCGCGGGCCGCCGCTCCAGCAGTTCGGCCAGCCGGTCCAGCACGGCCTCGCTGCCGGGGAAGACGGGGGCCAGCCCGGCCAGCGTGCCCGGGTCCAGCAGGGGGCCGGCCGCCGCTGCCGGGGGCCGGTCGGAGGGGAAGTCGGGTATGGGCTCGTCCGTGAAGCGCATGGAAGGCCAGATCACGCCCCCGTAGCCGAGACGCACGGGGCCACCGGTGGCGGAGGGGGCGGGGGAGTCGGCGAGCACGGCGGGGAACGGGGCGAAGAAGCGCTCGTAGAGGGCGGTGGCCATGGAGCGGGTGTTGTTCCAGCCGTGGGCGAAGACCACCAGATCGGTGATCCCCTGCTCCGCCACCCCCCTCACCAGGGCCTCCCGTTCGCCGGGGGCCATGTCCCCCTCGGCGTCGAACATCAGCTCCCAGTACGGCTGCACACCTATGACGGCCACGGCGTCCCCCTGCCAGGTCAGTTCGCGCGCATCGTCCTGCCGTCAAGAGGGTGTGTCCAGCCTTCCTTTGGCCTCTTCACCCGTTCGTGAGCAACGCTTCGAGCCCTTGTCCCTCGTGCAGGTGAACGAACCCGGGCAACTCCCCCCGCACCCCCGCCCCCGGGTGGCAAGATCCTCGACAGGGGGCCGCGCACGCGGCGCGGCACCGCACGCGGCGGAAGGCGGTGGTGGCCGATGCACAGCAGGACGGCGACGGCGGGAGCGACGGAGAGCGGCATCAGACCCGTGCCGCAGCGCCTGCTGGCCGCCGCCACCCGGCTCTTCGCCGAGCGGGGCTACGACCGCACGTCCGTCCAGGAGATCGTCGTGGCCGCGGGCGTCACCAAGGGCGCCCTGTACCACTACTTCGGCTCGAAGGACGACCTGCTGCACGAGGTGTACGGACGGGTCCTGCGGCTCCAGCAGGAGCGGCTGGACGCCCTCGCCGACGCCGACGCGCCCGTCGAGCGCCGGCTGCGGGACGCGGCGGCCGACGTGGTGGTGACGACCCTGGAGAACCTCGACGACACCACGATCTTCTTCCGCTCGATGCACCACCTCTCGCCCGACAAGCTCAAGCAGGTGCGCGCCGAACGGCGCCGCTACCACGAGCGGTTCAGGGCCCTGGTGGAGGAGGGACAGCGCACGGGCGTCTTCAGCCGGGCCACGCCCGCCGACCTCGTGGTGGACTACCACTTCGGCTCCGTCCACCACCTGGGCAGCTGGTACCGGCCGGACGGCGCGCTCAGCGCGCGGGCGGTCGCCGACCACCTCGCCGACCTGCTGCTGAGGGCCCTGCGCCCGTAGCCGACCCGGCGTCGCGCGCAGCGGCACCGTGCGCGCACCGGCACCGCACACCGGCTCGTTCCGCCCGGAGGCATCCGGGCCCCGGGCAACCGGGCAACCGGGTATCCGGGTATCCGGGTATCCGGGCGGAACGAGCCGGCCGAGGGGGCTAGGCGTACCCCTTGAGCTCGCGCCGGGCCAGCGACCGCCGGTGCACCTCGTCCGGCCCGTCGGCCAGCCGCAGCGTCCGCGCCGCGGCCCACAGCTCGGCCAGCGGGAAGTCCTGGCTCACGCCGCCCGCGCCGTGGAGCTGGACCGCCTTGTCGATGATCTCCGTCACCGTCCGCGGCGTCGCGATCTTGATGGCCTGGATCTCGGTGTGGGCACCCCGGTTGCCCACCATGTCCATCAGCCAGGCCGTCTTGAGCACCAGCAGCCGCAACTGCTCCACCGCCACCCGCGAGTCCGCGATCCACTCCTGGACCACGCCCTGTGCCGCGAGCGGCTTGCCGAAGGCCGTACGGGACACCGCCCGCCGGCACATCAGCTCGATCGCCCGCTCCGCCATGCCGATCAGCCGCATGCAGTGGTGGATGCGCCCCGGGCCCAGCCGGGCCTGGGCGATGGCGAAACCGCCGCCCTCCTCGCCGACCAGATGGTCCGCCGGGACCCGCACCCCGTCGAAGACGACCTCCGCGTGGCCGCCGTGGTAATGGTCCTCGTAGCCGTAGACCCGCATGGCACGCCGGACCTCGACGCCCGGGGTATCACGGGGGACCAGGACCATCGACTGCTGCCGGCGGATGTCGGCGCCCTCGGGATCGGTCTTGCCCATGACGATGAACACCCGGCAATCGGGGTGCAGCGCCCCGGAGATGTACCACTTGCGGCCGGTGATGACGTACGCGTCGCCGTCCCGCTCGATGCGCGTCTCGATGTTGGTGGCGTCGGACGAGGCCACGTCCGGCTCGGTCATCGCGAACGCCGAGCGGATCTCCCCGGCGAGCAGCGGCTCCAGCCAGCGCTTCTTCTGCTCCTCGGTGCCGAACTGGGCCAGCACCTCCATGTTCCCGGTGTCGGGGGCCGCGCAGTTGAGGGCGGTGGGGGCCAGCTGCGGGCTGCGACCGGTGATCTCGGCGAGCGGGGCGTACTGGAGGTTGGTGAGCCCGGCGCCATGCTCTTCGCCGGGCATGAAGAGATTCCACAGCCCCTGTCGCCGCGCCTCCGCCTTCAGCTCCTCGACGACCGGCGGCACCTCCCACGGCGACGCGAGCGCGGCCCGCTGCTCCTCCGCGACGGCCTCGGCCGGGTACACGTGCTCGTCCATGAAGGCGAGCAGCCGGGCCCGCAGTTCCTCGGTGCGGGCGTCGAATGCGAAGTCCATGCCGCTCAGCCCTTCCGGAGGGTGGCCAGGCCGTTGTCGATGAACAGCGGGACGAGCTCGCCGATGCGGTCGAAGCCCGCGCCGACCGTCCGCCCGAGGGTGTGACGGTAGTGGATGCCCTCCAGGATCACGGCGAGCTTGAAGTACGCGAAGGCCGTGTACCAGGGCAGGGCGGAGACGTCGCGGCCGGAGCGGGCGGCGTAGCGCTCCACGAGCTCGGACGGGTCCGGGTGCCCGGGCGCGCTGCCCGTGGCGGCGACGGGCGAACCGGGCACGGGCCGCTGCTCGCCGTACATCACCAGCAGCCCGAGGTCGGTGAGCGGATCGCCGAGCGTGGACATCTCCCAGTCCAGGACGGCCCGTACGGTGTCGTCGGCGCCGACCAGGACGTTGTCGAGCCGGTAGTCGCCGTGCGTCACGGCGGGCGCGGGGGAGTCCGGCAGGGCCTTCGTCAGCGTGGCGCGCAGCTCGTCGATGCCCGGCAGCTCACGGCTGCGGGACGCCTCCAGCTGGGTGCCCCACCGGCGCAACTGCCGCTCCAGGAAGCCCTCCGGGCGCCCGAAGTCCCCCAGCCCCACCGCCGCCGGGTCCACGGCGTGGAGCTCCACGAGCGTGTCGACGAGCGCCAGCGCCACCTGCCGCGTCCGGGCCGGGCCGATCGCGGCGAGCTGCTCCACCGTGCGGTAGGGCGTGCCGGGGACGAACTCCATTACGTAGAACGGCGCCCCGAGCACCTCCTCGTCCTCGCACAGCAGCAGCGCCTCCGGCACCGGCACGGGCGTGTCGCGCAGCGCGCTGATCACCCGGTGCTCGCGGGCCATGTCGTGGGCGGTGGCGAGGACATGGCCGAGCGGTGGCCTGCGCACCACCCAGGCGCCGCCCGAGCCGTCCCGCACCGCGTACGTGAGGTTGGACCGCCCCCCTTCAATCAGCTCGGCCTCCAGCGGCCCGGCCGTCAGCCCCGGCCGTTCCCGCTCCAGATATCCGCGCAACCGCTGTGGATCGAGCCCCGGCGGGGGACTGGCCTTGCTCATCGCGTGCTCCTTCGGGGGGAGTTCCCTGCTGACGCCGATCATGATGCCGACCGGTCGGTATGCCGTCCAGGGTGCGCCCCGAAGGGGCGCGGGGCTGCGACACCATGCGGCTCCGCCGCGCGGGCGCGACCAGCCACGACGCACCCGCAGACTGGAATCCCAGCGGAAGTGCTTACGCGTGGCAGGCGATGGGCCGGCCGCCGTTCATCGTCGCCATGTCGCCCAGGACCGTCAGAAGGTCCAGCGGCGTCCCCAGCGGGAGCCCGTCCAGCTCGGCGTAGGCGCGGTGGAGGTTGGCGACCAGGCGCTCGCTCTCGCGCAGGGTCGCGAACTCGCCGAGGTCGGCCTCGCGGGCGGCCTCCAGAGGGGTGCGGCCGGCGGCGTGGGAGGTGCGGGCGAGGTCCTCGACGTAGCGGAGGTAGCGCTCGACGGTGTCGTAGACGCCGGTGTCGGTGACCCGGCCGTGGCCCGGCACGACGATGCTCGCGTCCAGTCCGCGCAGGATCTCCAGGGCGCGCAGGGAGCCGCTGAGGGAGCCCATCATGATGAAGGGCGTCCCGCCGTTGAAGATCAGGTCGCCGGTGAACACGATCCCCTGGCCGGGGAGGTGGACGATGGTGTCGCCGAGGGTGTGGGCCGGGCCCGGGTGGAGGAGGCGCACCTCGGTGTCGCCGACGTGGACGGTCAGCTCGTCGGTGTAGGTGAGCGTGGGCGGGGTGACCTCGACGTGCCCGTAGTCGACCTCGGGCCAGGCGAGGTGGAGCTGGAGGCCCGCCGCGAGGGTCTCGCGGCGGCATTCGGCGTGGCCGATGACCGTCGCCTGCGGGGTGAAGACGCAGTTGCCGTAGGTGTGGTCGCCGTGGTGGTGGGTGTTGACGACGGTGGCCGGCAGCGGCGCGCCGCTCGCGACGACGGCCTCGCGCAGCAGCTTCGCCCGGCGCTCGGTGGCGGCCGTGTCGATGAGCAGGGTCCGCTCGCCGTCGGTCACGAACCCCGCGTTGTTCAGGCACCAGCCGCCGTCGGGCTGGATGTAGGCGGTCACGCCCGGGGCGAGCGGGACGGTGTACGGCTCGGTGCCTTCCGCCTCGGTGGTGGTCGGTGTCGTGTTCACGCTGGTCATGCGCTGGCCTCCCTCGCCGTCCGCCGCGGGGGTGGGCGGATCGGACCGCCCGTCAGAATACGGGCGGCTCAGCCGCGGTGTTCGAGCCCGGGCCGCAGCCGGTCCAGGAGCCCGTAGAGCGTGGTGCGCTCCGTCTCGTCCAGCGCGTCGAGCGCGCTGTGGGTGGCCTGCATCTCGGCCCGTACCCGGCGGATGGTCTCGTGGCCCTCGTCGGTGGCCACCACGTTCTTCACCCGGCGGTCGGACGGGTCGGGCTCGCGGCGGACGAGGCCGCGCGCCTCCAGCCGGTCGACGATGCCGGTGACGTTGGAGGCGTCGCAGACCAGCAGCGTGGCCAGCCCGCGCATCGGGACCGGGCCCTTGAGCTGGGCGAGCAGCTTGGCCTGGACGGAGGTGAGGCCGTGGCGGGCGGCGGCCGCCGCGAAGTCCTGCCACTGCGCGGTGCCGAGCGCCGCCACCAGCTCCAGGAGCTGGGCCTTGGACGGGGGCTGGGAGGTCGTGCCGGTCATGACTCAAGTGTACTCAAAGAGCTTGAAGGCTTAAATCATTAACTTGACTACCTGAAGTATCGGGTCTAGCGTGCTCTGGTTGCTTGACGATCTCAAGCATCAACATCGTGAAGTAACAGGCAGCGCGCCCGTAAGGAACCCCTCCCGCCCATGACCTCCCCAGCGTCCACCGCCCCCGCCCCGCAGCGGAACGAGACGGTGATCGTCTTCGCCCTGAGCCTGGCCGCCATGGTCGTCTCGATGATGCAGACCCTGGTGGTGCCGATCCTCGGCCTCATCCAGAAGGACCTCCACACCTCGTCCGCGAACGTCAGCTGGGTCACCACCGCGACCCTGCTCTCCGCCGCCGTCTTCACCCCGCTGCTCGGCCGCTTCGGCGACCAGCACGGCAAGAAGAAGACCCTGGTGGCCGTCCTGGTCGTCATGGTCGCGGGCTCCGTCCTCGCGGCCGTCACCCACTCCCTGCTCTGGCTCATCGTCGGCCGCGTCCTCCAGGGCGCCGCCACCGCGATCTTCCCGCTGGCGCTCTCCGTGCTCCGCGAGGAGGTCCGCCCGGCCCGGCTGCCCGGCGCGATGGCCATGGTCAGCGGCACCCTCGCCTTCGGCAGCGGCCTGGCGCTCGTCGCCACCGGCCTGCTGACCTCCGGCGACGACCCCGACTACCGCAGCGCCTTCTGGCTGGCCACCGGCCTCGCCGCGCTCGCCCTCATCGCCGTCGCCACCCTCGTCCCCGCCACCCGGCAGACCACCGGCGGCCGCACCGACGTCCTCGGCGCGCTGACCCTGGCCGCCACCCTCGTCCTGCTCCTGCTGCCCATCACCCAGGGCCACGAGTGGGGCTGGGCCTCCGCCCGGACGATCGGCTGCTTCGCCGGCGCCGCGGCGACGGCCGCGATATGGACGCTCGTCGAGCGCAAGGTGCGCGAGCCGCTCGTCGACATGCGGATGTTCGCCCACCCGCCGGTGCTCTTCGCCAACATCGCCGGCCTGCTCGTCGGCTTCGGCTCCTTCGCCCTCTTCATCGGCGTCTCCTACCTGGTGCAGATGCCCTCGAAGATCGCCGGATACGGCTTCGACGCGACCGTCCTGCGCGCCTCCGTCGAGTTCCTGCTGCCCAGCACCGTCGTCTCCCTGCTCGCCGCGCCCGTCGGCGGCCAGCTCGTCCGCCACAAGGGCCCCCGTCTGGTCCTGCTGCTGGCCTCGGTCATCGGCACCGCCGGATTCGTGTGGATCGCGCTCGACCACGAGCACGCCTACGCCGTGATCGCCGCCGGCATGTGCGTCGGCGCGGCCATCAGCTTCGGCTACGCGGCCATGCCCGCCGTGATCGTCGCCAGCGTCCCCCACCACCAGACCGGCATCGCCAACGGCATCAACTCCATCTCCCGCTCCACCGGCAGCGCCATCGGCAGCGCGATGATCACCACGGTCCTCGCCTCCAAGAGCGTCGAGCACCTGCCGCCGGGCGCCCCCAAGCTGCCCGCCGAGAGCCAGTTCACCCTCACCTTCGTGATCGCGGGCACCGCGTTCCTCCTGGTCGCGGCCGTGGCCGCGCTGGGCCTGCGGAAGATCCGCGCCCTGGGCGACACCGCGGTGGCGGCCCCGGCCCCGGCGGCCGAGGCTGGGACCACCGCACCCGTCACCCGCTGACCCCTACGACACCCCGAGAAGGAGCGAGCGCCATGAAGGCTGTCAGCTACCGGGCCTATGGCGGCCCCGAGGTCCTCGAGTACGGCGACGACCTGCCCCGCCCGAAGGTCGGCCCGGACTCCGTCCTGGTCGAGGTCAAGGCGGCGGCCGTCAACCCTGTCGACTGGAAGGCCCGCGAGGGCTACCTCGACGGCATGATCCAGCCCGTCTTCCCGGTCGTGCCCGGCTGGGACGTCTCGGGCGTCGTCGTCGGCCTCGGCGCGGACACCCCGGAGTTCCAGGTGGGCGACGAGGTCATCGGCTACGTCCGCGAGGACTTCCTCTCCCGGGGCACCTTCGCCGAGTACGTCGCCGCCCCCGTGCGCACCCTGGCCCCCAAGCCCGCCGGCCTCACCTTCGAGGAGGCCGCCGCCCTGCCCCTGGCGGGGCTGACCGCCCTCCAGTCGCTGCGCGCGGTACGGGCCGGCGAGGGCGACACCGTACTGATCCACGGCGCCTCCGGGGGCGTGGGCTCCATGGCCGTCCAGCTCGCCCGCCGGCTCGGCGCGCGCGTCATCGGCACGGCGAGCGAGCGCAACCACGACTACCTGCGCGGCCTGGGCGCCGAGCCCGTCACCTACGGCGACGGCCTCGCCGAGCGCGTCCGGGCCCTGGCGCCCGGCGGTGTGGACGCCGTGCTCGACCTCGTCGGCGGCGGCGCCGTCGCGACCTCGCCCGACGTCACCGCGCCCGGCGCCCGCCTGGTCTCCATCGCCGACCCGGCCGCCACCGAGTTCGGCGGCCGGGTGCTGTGGGTCCGCCCCGACCCGGCCGACCTGACGGAACTGAGCCGGCTGGCGGGGGAGGGCGCCCTCAAGGTCGAGGTGGCCGAGGTCTTCCCGCTGGAGCGGACGGCGGACGCGCACCGGCGCAGCGCCGAGGGGCACACGAGGGGGAAGATCGTGGTGACGGTCTAGCGGTTCTCGTCCGGCGCCCCGGGACCGGGGTCCGGGGCGGAGCCCCGGTGCTCGCGCAGCCGAACGTACGCCTCCAGCCCGTCCGGCACCCACTCCCACTCGTCCAGCCGAGCCGCCACCTCCTCCTCGGGGAGGAAGTCCCACCAGGCGACTTCCTCCTCCTGCGGCGAGACCGGAAGGTCGCAGCGGACCTCGTACACCGCCGACCACCACCCGCCCCCCGCCCCCCGGTAGAGGAAGCGGAACAGCGGCGTGGGCGCCGGGAGGCCGCTGACCCCCAGCTCCTCCTCCGCCTCCCGCAGCGCGGCCTCGTCGTACGACTCGCCCGCCCCGACCACCCCGCCGACGAACATGTCGTACCGCGAGGGGAAGACCAGCTTCCGGTCCGTCCGGCGGTGGACGAACAGCCGCCCCCGCGCGTCGCGCGCCTGGACGAACACGCACCGGTGGAGCAGCCCCTCGGCGTACACCGCGCCGCGCGGCGCCTGCCCCACGACCCGGTCGTGTTCGTCGACGATGTCCAGCACCTCATCCGCCCCGAGCGGCGGTAGCTGATCGGTCATGGCCCCATCCAACCAGCACCGGCCACCGCCGCCGGGCGGGGCGTCGGGGGCGTCAGTGCGGCTGCAGATCCCGTACCCGACCGGCCTCCGCCATACCGGACGGCATCGCCGGATGCCGTCCGATCAGCACGATGCCGCACACGATCGCCACCAGCCCCGCCGCCTGCACGGCCAGCGCCGCCGGCGTCGTCCGCAACTGGTCGCCCATGAACCCCACCCCGCACGCGATCCCCGCCAGCGGCTGCGCCGCCGTCAGCGCGGGCAGCGACATCCGCAGCGGGGCCGTCTCGAAGGCGCTCTGCACCAGCACCAGCGCCGTCACCCCGAGCGCCAGCACCGCGTAGGGCTGCCAGCCGGTGACGAGCTCCCGCCAGCCCCCGTGGGTGAACCGGGTGCCGCTCACCCGCGTCAGCGCGTCCTGCACGCCGTACAGCAGCCCCGCCGCGACCGCCAGCAGGGCCGCCTCCGTGCTCATCCGCACCCGCTTGGAGACCGCCGCCAGCAGCAGCGCGGTGCCCACCATGATCCCGACGATCAGCCAGTGCCGCAGGGGATCGGTGACCGTCCGTCCGCCGTGCGGGCGTCCGGCGATCACGAAGGCCGCCACCCCGCCCGCCAGCAGCCACAGCCCGCCCCAGCCGCTGCGGCCGAGCGGCTGCTTGGTCTGCCAGCGGGAGAGGGCCATGGCGAACAGCAGGTTCGTCGCCATCAGCGGGTCGACCAGCGACACCTCGCCCCGGCTCAGCGCGATGGCGCCCAGGGCCATCCCGCAGACCATCAGCGCGATGCCCGCCAGCCAGCGCGGCATCCGGGCGAGGTCCAGCAGCAGCCGGAGGGAGAGGAAGTCGCTCATGGGCGCCCGCTGCGCGGCGTTCTGCTGGAGGACGAACCCCACGCCCAGACAGCACGCCGCACCCAGGGCGACTGCGAAGACCATCACGTCGCGCACCTCAAGACCTCGCGGTCGTAGGAGACTTGACAGCAGAACGATAGCCGCCTTATGGGCGGTCCGACGGTCGAGTACCCCCCTTTCGGCCGTTCATCCGGGCCGGGGACCGAAGACATTGAACTGCTGTTCCTCGTACTGATGTGCGACAAGGGGGTGACGGGAGGGGGTCACGGGCAACTGGAGCGGACAGCACCTTATTTGACGTGATGTCAGCATCGGTGACCGCCCTTGACGCGGAGCAGTGACTACCGGTTTGCTGTGCGTGATCGGAACGAAGGAAGAGGGGACGTACGCCGTGGAGGAAGCCCGCTGATGACGCCCCCACCCCCCTTGGGCCGCCACCGGAACAAGGACGGGCTGACCTTCGACCCCGCCCTCGACGACACCGAGCTCGCCACCGTCCGCGACGCCCTGGCCCGCGGCCGCTGGGCCGACGCCCGGCAGCTCCTCGCCCGCACCGGCGACGACTGGGACCGCCGGGGCCACCGCCTCGTCGTCCTCGCCGAGGCCCCCACCAGCGCCACCTGGGCTCGCGACTGGCTGCTCGCCGAGCCCGACAGCCCCGACGCCGCCACCCTCCTCGCCTGCGCCGGCGTCCTCCGCTGCCTCGCCGGCAAGGAGACCCCCGAGACCGCCCACGCGCTGTGCCTGGCCGCCGCCCGGCTGGCCCCCCGCGACCCCACCCCCTGGCTGGCCGTCCTCATCCTGGCCCGCCGCACCGGCACCGCCGACGAACGCGTCCGCGCCTTCGACCAGGTCCGCGCCCGCCACCGTGACCACCACCACGCCCACCACCTCATGGCCGCCTGCCTGGCCGAGCGCCAGGAGGGCGACCGCGACGACCCCCTCCACGAGGTCTACGACTTCGCCGCCTGGGCCGCCGAACAAGCACCCGCCGACTCGCCCCTGGCCGTCCTGCCCGTCGTCGCCCACGCCGAGCGCTACCGCGCCCTCGCCCGCGCCGGGCTGGAGCCGGGCGACCCCGCCCGGTCCACGCACTGGACCACGCGCCGGGCCCGCCAGGTGATGAAGGCCGCCTTCGACTGGTGGCTGGAATGGGACATCGACGAGGACACCGCGGACGGCACGGCCACCACGACCGCCGCCACCGCCCACCCCCGGCGCAAGGTCGACCTGAACTACCTCGCCCACGCCAAGCTCCACGAAGGCCGCCTCGCCGAGGCCGCCGCCCTCCTCACCCGCATCGGCCCGCACGCCACCCGGGTCCCCTGGACCTACCCGGACCGGGACCCCGGCGCGGCCTTCCGGGCCGCCCGCCGCACCGCGCTCGGCGCGACATGAGCCCCGGTGCCGCACCCCCGGCACCCCCGCATCCCCCCTACTCCTCGCACCCCCCGCGCTCCCCACCGGAAGGACCCTCCCGCATGTCGACCGGCACCACGCGCGAGATCAGCACCTTCAAGGGCCCGGAGAGACGCCTGCGCGCCGGCCGCATCGGAGTCGCGGGCCTGCTGCTGTCGGTCGTCGCCGCCAGCGCCCCCCTGGTGGTCACCGCGGGCGTGATGCCCACCACCTACGGCACGATGGGGATCATCGGACAACCCCTGCTCTTCGTCCTCGTCGGCGTCGTCCTGACCCTCTTCAGCGTCGGCTACGCCGAGCTGAGCCGCCACGTCCACAACGCCGGCGCCTTCTACGCCTACATCGCCCGCGGCCTCGGCGGCACGGTCGGCGCCGCCGCCTCCGTCGTCGCCCTCGTCGCCTACAGCGCCATGCAGTTCGCCATCTACGGCATCTTCGGCCACGAGTTCTCCGGCCTCCTGCGCCGGCACCTCGGCATCGACCTCGACTGGTGGGTCCCCGCCCTCGCCGCCGTGGCCGTCGTCGGCGCCCTCGGCTGGCTCAAGCTGGACCTCAACGTCAAGGTCCTCGGCACCCTGCTCCTCGTCGAGTGCGCCACGGTCGTCGTCTTCGACGTCACCTGCCTCGGCCGCCCCGGCCCCGAAGGCGTCTCCCTCCGCGCCTTCGACCCCACCGCCCTCGCCGGCGCCGGGCTCGGCACCGCCCTCTGCTTCACCGTCGCCGCCTTCGTCGGCTTCGAACAGGCCGCCGTCTACGCCGAGGAGGCCAACCGCCCCCAGATCGTCGTCGCCCGCGTGACCTTCCTCGCCGCCGCCTTCGTCGCCCTCTTCTACGCCCTCGGCTCCTGGGCCCTGACCGTCGCCACCGGCCCCTCGCACATCGTCGCCGCCTCCCGCGAGAAGGGGACCGACCTCCTCTTCGCCCTCACCGAGGACCGCCTCGGCACCACCTTCACCGACCTGACGCACCTCTTCTACGTCACCGGCATGTTCGCCGCGATGCTGAGCTTCCACAACGTCGTCGCCCGCTACGCCTTCGCCATGGGCCGCGACGGACTCCTCCCCGCCGCCCTCGGCCGCACCGCGGGCGGCAGCGGCGCGCCCGCCTACGGATCGCTGCTCCAGAGCGTCGTCTCGCTGCTGGCCGTGGCCGTCTTCGCCGTCACCGACGACCGGCCGCAGGGCGACCCCACCGCGCCCGTCATCCGGCTCTTCACCTGGATGGGCAACGTCGGGGCGCTAGGCGTCATCCTCCTCATGGCCACCGCCAGCGCCGCCGTCATCGTCTTCTTCGTCCGGCGCGGCGCCGGCCGGACCCAGGCCCCCCGGCTGGCCGCCTCCGCCGCCGCCTGCGCGGCCCTGCTCGGCATCGTCGGCTACGCGGTCAAGGACTTCCACGTCCTCGTCGGCGCCGGCGCGGGCTCGGCCCTCGGCTGGATCCTGCCCGGCATCATCGGCGCGGCCGTCGTCCTCGGTGTGATCCACGGACTGGTGCTCCGGGCGGTACGGCCCGACGTCCACGCCCGGATAGGGCTCGGCAACGAGGCGTTCCAGCTGGAGAAGGCGGCCGCGTCGGCCAGGAGTTCCTCATGAGCGGCAGGGGCGCCCCTCAGCCCTCGAGTGCCTTGCCCACCCGCCGGGAGACCGTGAACTCGTACAGGTCGAGCACCCCCGGCGGCTCCGCCAGCCCCGGCCCGCCGGCGCGCACCCACGCGGCGATGTCAGCCAGCGCCTCGTCGTCGTTGACCAGTCCCAGCCACACGGGCCGCCCCCCGGCCGCCCTGCCAGCCGCCGACGGCTGCACCACGATCACGTTCGCCTGGTCGCACACGTCCAGGCACTCCGACGCCCGCACCTGCGCCGCCCCGTCCAGGGCCTCCCGCAGCCGGGGTATCTGCCCGGCGTGATCGACTCCGGGGACCTTCGCCGGGTCGCCGCAGCAGCAGCCGCGACAGACCGTGATCCGGCAGGGGGCGGCGGAGGCGGGCCGAGCGGCCTTCTTGGTGATCATCGGGCGATGATACGCACGCGGATACGCACACGCCCGGACAGCGAAAAACCCCGGCCATCCGGCCGGGGTCTCCCGTGTTCC
>NZ_JBTOLC010000044.1:0-47382 GCF_054551825.1 Streptomyces sp. L500 | reverse complement strand
CGTCTGAGCACGTCCGTTCAAGCACGTCCGGCGATGCCCGGCTTCCTGCCCTGGACCGAGTACATCAGGCAGGAGGCGGCCAGGAAGTCGGGGTGGCTCATGGCCGCCCGCGCCGCCCGCAGCCCCTCGTCGGTCAGGCCGGCCGCCAGGAAGCGGTCGCGCAGGTGCCGGGTGTTGTGGATCTGGAGGGCCGTGCCCGGGGAGTCCGCTCGCCAGCGCTGGACCTCGGGCTCCGCGTCGACGTCGGTCAGCCCCGCCGCGTGGAGGGCGGTGGCCGCGTCCCGGCCCCAGGTCAGCGCCGCCCCCGCGGACTCCAGCAGGGCGGTCTTCGCGTCGAGGTACGCGCCGTAGGCGGCCCGGGCCGCGTCCCCGGACTTCCCCACCGGGATCAGCGGGCCGTAGGTGGTCTCGTCGAACTCGTCGAGCTGGAGCCATCCCCCGGGCCGCAGCGCCGCCACGAGCCGCCGGAGCACATCGAGGCGCCCGGGCAGGTGGAGCAGGACCAGCCGGGCGTGGACGACGTCGAACGCGTTCTCCGGGAGCGGGTCGGCGGTGATGTCGTGCGTGAGCACCCGCAGGCCCGGCGCGGGCGCCAGGTGCCGCGGGGTGACGTCCGTGGCCAGCACCGATCCCGTGGGCGCCACGCGCCCGGCCAGCCACCGGGCCACGCTGCCGCCCCCGGCCCCCACCTCCAGCACCCGGGCGCCGGGGCCCACGCCGAGCCGGGCCAGCCGGCGGGTGGTGAAGGGGTCGTAGGCGGCGGCCAGACAGCGGTGCTGTTCGGCCGCGTGCTCGTTCTCGTTGTCGAAGACATAGCCGTGCGGCGGTGTCGTCGTCACGGGCCCGAGCGTAGGGCTCCGGCGCCCGCGCGTACAGGCCGCCTCCAGGGGCCTCGGCCGATGGAACGGGCTCGTTCGGCCGGACGGGCGAGTGCCGCTGACGGGATCGTCGTCCGCGCGCGCCGCCGTGGCTCAATGGCGGGACGCGCCGCCGCGCGTCGTGCCCGCGGCGGCGCGGTGACCGTGCCCCGGGCCGCGCGTCGGGAGCCTGGAGAGACGGGGGCCTGGAGAGGAGTGGCGGGTGAGGCAGCGGCAGCGCGACGACGCCTGCGGGGCCGAAGCCGCCCGTCCGGCGCGGCTGAGCGACACCGGCCTGCTGGAGGCGCCCGAGCCGCCGGTCTGGATGCGGTGGCTGCCCGCCGCCTTCGTCGCCACCGTGCTGCTGCTCGAACCGCTCACGCCCGTGAAGTGGCCCGTGAGCTTCCTGCTCATCGCCCTTCCCGTGATCGCCGCCTTCGCGCACGGCCCCGTCGGCGTCGCCGCCGTCACGGTCTTCGCCGTGGCGCTGGAGGGCACCCTGGCCGGCAGCGTGTGCTGCGCGGGGCGCCCGTCGCACGATCTGTGGGAGCGTCATTACGTGGGCGCGTACGTCTCCACCGCCGTCGTCGGCGTCCTGGGCACCGTCCTCGCCGCGCACCGGCGGCGGCAGGCGGCCCGGCTGGTGCGGGTCGGCTCGGTCGCCAGGGCGCTGATGCTCACGCTGTTGCGGCCGGTGCCCCGCGAGGTCGGCGAGGTGCTGGCGGCCGGGGTCTACCGGCCCGCCGAATCCCTGGTCGGCGGCGACCTCTTCGAGATCCGGGCGACGGCCGCGGGCGAGCGCGCCGTCGTCGGCGACGTCCGCGGCAAGGGGCTCGCCGCCGTGCGGACCGTCGCCGATCTGCTGGGCTGCTACCGCCAGGCCGTCCACGACGCGGACGGGCTGGCGCAGATCGCCGTCAGCATGGAGCGCTGCGTGGCGCGCGAGGCGGCGGCGGTGCCGGACGACGAGCTGTTCGTCACCGCGGTCCTCGTCGAGCACGACGCGCTCGCCCGCCGGGTGGAGATCGTCAACTGCGGCCATGTCGAGCCCGTCCTGATCTCCGGCGGCGAGGTCCGCGCCCTCGACGGGCCGCCCGCCCTGCCCCTGGGCCTGGCGGCGCTCGGCGTCGAGGGGCCCGTCGCCTACAGCCATCCCTTCGGGCCCGGCGACGTGCTGCTGCTGTGCACCGACGGGCTGGTGGAGGCACGTGACGCGGCCGGGGACTTCTATCCCCTCCTGGACCGGCTGCGCGACCGCTTCGGCGGCCGCCCGGCCCCGGAGCCGGCGGAGGTCATCGACTTCCTCGACGCCGACCTCCCCCGGCACACCCTGGCGCTCCACGACGACGTGGCCGTCCTCGCCATCGCCCCGCGCGCCCGGCCGTAGCCGCGCGCCCGGCGCGTCAGCGCTTGCGGCTGTACGTCCGCACCAGGGCGCCGTTGTCGAACGTGCGGACCGACTCCAGGGTGAAGTCGGTGACCGCGAAGTCCGAGCCGAACATCGGCATGCCCGAGCCGTAGACCTGCGGATAGGTCTTGATCACCAGCTCGTCGATCTCGTCGAGCAGTTCGCCCGCGAGCTGGGAGCCGCCGCAGAGCCAGATGCCGAGCCCGCCGTCCTCCGCCTTGAGCTTCCGGATCGCGCCGGGCACGTCCTCCGTGATGAGGGTGACGTTCGGGTCGGGCGACTCCCCGAGCGTCCGCGTCGCCACGTACTCGCGCAGGTGCGCGTACGGGCTGGTGATGCCGGCGTCGAGCGCGAGCTGGTAGCTGCCCCGGCCCTGGACCACCGTGTCGAACCGCCGGCTCTCCAGGTCCTGGAAGCCGAGGACCGCGCGGCCCTCGGCGGAGACGGTCTCCGGGTATTCCGTCTTCAGGAAGTCCAGGAACTCCTCGGTGACGAACTGGTACATGGACGACGCGTCACCCTTCGGGTCGCCGATGAAACCGTCGATGGTGCAGGCGACGAAGTAGGTGAGCTTGCGCAAGGTGATCCTCGCATTCGTGGGCGTCGACAGGGACACGCCATTATTGACGATGTCTCACCTGCCGTGAGTGGGAGTTATGCCACAACGTCCCAGGTGACGGGCAGTCGGTGGACTCCGTAGAGGCTCATGGGGCCGCGCGTCGGCACCTCCTCGGGCGGGACGGCCAGGCGCAGCGTCGGGAAGCGGGTGAAGAGCGCGGGCAGGGCGACGCGCAGTTCCACGCGGGCCAGTTGCTGGCCCAGGCACTGGTGGATGCCGTGGCCGAAGGCGACGTGGCCGGTGGCGGTGCGGCGCAGGTCGAGCGCGTCGGGCTCGGGGAACCGGTCGGGGTCGCGGTTGGCGGCCTGGAGGGAGAGGGTGACCGTCTCGCCGGCCTTGATGAGGGTGCCGTCCACCTCGACGTCCTCCAGGGCCGCCCGCATCCCGGTGTGGGCGACGGTCAGGTAGCGCAGCAGTTCCTCGACGGCCTGGTCGGCGAGGCCGGGGTCAGAGCGGAGGGCGGCGGCCTGTACGGGGTGGCTGAGCAGGGCGAAGGCGCCGAGCCCGATCATGTTCGCGGTGGTGTCGAGCCCGGCGGAGAGGAGGAAGCTCCCTATGCCGGCGAGCTCCTCGTCGGTGAGCTCGGTGGTGGTCAGGTCGCTGAGCAGGTCGTCGGTGGGGGCGGCGCGCTTGACGGTCACCAGCTCGCGGACGAATGCGGTCAGGGCGGCCAGGGCCGCGTACTGGTCCTCGACGGACGCGCTCCCGTCGCCGACGGTCGCGGCGCGGCGCCGGAACTCCGCGCGCTCGGCCTCGGGCACGCCCAGCAGTTCGCAGATCATCAGGGCCGGTACGGGGTGGGCGTAGGCCGTGACGAGGTCGAGGCCGGGGCCCTCGCGCTCCATGGCGTCGAGGTGGTCGGCGGTGATCTCCTCCACCCGTGCCGTGAGCGCGCGCATCCGGCGGACGGTGAACTTCCCGGCGAGGAGGCGCCGGTAGCGGGTGTGCTCGGGCGGGTCGATGCCGGTCATGTCCCCGAGGGGGGCCGGGGGGAGAGTGGTGAGGCCGGGGAGGGCGACGGGGAAGTGCATGAGTTCGTAGCGGGCGCTGAAGCGGCGGTCGGCCAGGATCGCGCGGACCGCGGAGTGGCCGGTGGCGAGCCAGCCGAGGTGACCGTCGGGGTAGCGCATCCGGCGCAGCGGCCGGGTGTCGCGCAGCCGGGCCAGCTCGGCGGGCGGGTCGAAGGGGCAGCCCTGGGGCCGGTCCAGCGGCGGTCCGTCGAGCGGCGCGGGCTCGGGCAGGGTGATGGACGGTTCGTTGAGCATGGCATCCTCCGCGGGAGTCGATGGCGCCATACTGGCACATCTTTGGCGCCACCAGAAGGGCCGTCATGCGCCACACTGGCTCGATTCACATCGAGGAGGCTGCGGTATGAAGCGATATGACAGCCACTCACTCGTCCCCGGAGGACTCACACGTGTCGGACCGTTCGCTGCCGGTGGAGCCCGGCACGCCCGAAGTGGCCGTCCAGGAGCGGCGGCTCCGCCGCGACCTGGGGTTCTGGGGACTGACCGGAATCGGCTTCTCCAACATCGTCGGCTCCGGCTGGCTGTTCGCCGCGATGTACGCGGCCCAGACGGCGGGGCCCGCGTCGCTGCTCACCTGGGTCGGCGCGGGCGTGCTGTGCGGGCTCGTCGCCCTCGTCATGATCGAGCTCGGCGCGTCACGCCCCGAGGGCGGCGGAACGGTCCGCTGGCCGCTGTACGCCAGCGGCCGTCTGGTCGGCACGCTCGTCGGCTGGTCCGTCCTGCTGTCGGTGGGCGGCACCGCGGCCGAGATCAGCGCGATCATGCAGTACGCCAACCACTACCTCCCCGGCCTCTACACAGGCCACACCCTCAGCGCCTCGGGCCTGGGCGTCGCCGTGGCGCTGAGCACCCTGCTCACGGCGCTGAACTGGTTCGCGGTACGGACGTTCGCCCGGCTCAACAACCTCGTCTCCGTCTTCAAGGTCGTCATGCCCGTCGTCACCGTGCTGGCGCTGCTCGCCTCCGGCTGGCACTCCGGGCGGCTGACCGACCACGGCGGTTTCGCGCCCTACGGCTACGCCGCCTGTCTGTCCGCGCTCGCCGGGGGCGGCGTGGTGTACTCGGTCAACGGCTTCCAGGCCCCGCTGGACTTCTCCGGCGAGGCCCGCGACCCCCGCCGCACCATCCCCGCCTCGGTGCTCACCGGCATCGGGCTGGCGCTGCTGATGTATCTGGGGCTCCAGCTGGCCTTCCTCTTCGCCGTGCCCGAGGACCTCCTCGGCGGCGGCTGGAAGGGCGTGAACTTCGAATCGCCCTTCGGCCAGCTGGCGCTGATCTTCAACCTCCACTGGCTGTCCACGCTCCTCTACGCGGACGCGGTCGTCTCACCGGGCGGTTCGGCGTACGTGGGCGTCGCGATCGACGCCCGTCACACCTACGCCCTCGCCAAGAACGGCACCCTGCCCCGGGCGCTGATGAAGGTCGACGGCCGCTCCGGGATCCCGCACCGGGCGCTGGCGCTGAACCTCGCCGTCATCGTGGTCTTCCTGCTGCCCTTCGGCGGCTGGCAGCGCATCGTCAGCATCATGGGCGACATGTATCTGCTGATCTACGCCGCGTCGGCCGTCGCCGCCGCGGTCTTCCGGCGGCAGCCGGGTGCGGAGATGGCGGGCTGGGTGCCCGGGCTGCGCTGGATCGCGCCCGTCAGCTTCGTGGTGTCGAGCGAGTTCGTGTACTGGTCGGGGTGGCACGACCTGCGGCTGGCGCTGCCGCTCGTCCTGGCCGGGCTGCTGGTCTTCCTGGTGATGCGGCGCGCGGGCCGGCAGGACGGGCCGCTCCTCGCCGAACTGCGCACCGGCGCCTGGCTGGTCGTCTACTTGGCCGTGCTGACGCTGCTGTCCTGGCTCGGCACGTTCAAGGGCTCGGGCCGGCTGCCCGCGCCGTACGACTCGCTGACCGTCGCCCTCTTCGCGCTGGGCGTCTTCTTCTGGGCGGTCCGCTCGGGCGTCCGGCAGCTGCCGCCCCCGCTGGACGCCCACGCGTGACAGACCGGCGGGCCGCCCCCGTCCGCTACAGGCGCCCCCGTACGTGCAGCAGGTACGCGTCCCGGTTCAGCGGGTCCGGGCCCTGCGGGCGTGGGCGCACCGGGTGGCGTCCCCGGACGGGCCGGTAGCCGTGGAAGGCGGACAGGAAGACGCCCTCCCCTTGCGTGAGCCCGGGGACCCGCTGCTCGAAGCCGTGGGTGCGGCCCGCCGCCAGCAGGCCCTCCAGCCGGTAGACGTCGCCGTCGGCGACGGGCGGGAAGGGCGTCGCGCCCAGTTGGGCCAGTGTGGCGAGGACCGGGCTCAGGGCGCCGGCGGGCAGTTCCAGTTCGAAGGCGTCGACCGGTTCGTGGACCTCCGTCCCGGCCCGGCGCAGCGCGTCCATCAGCACCAGCGGGGTGACCTTGCGGAAGTCGTCCGCGGCGCTGACGGGGCTGGCGTAGCCGGTGTGGGTGAGCGTCACCAGGCAGTCGGTGACCTGCCAGCCGTACAGGCCGTGCCGCAGGGTCGCGTGGACGGTCTCCTCGATGGCCTTGTGGAACGCCCGGGGCAGTGAGCCCAGTTCGACGGCGAGGCGGAACACCACGCCCTCGCCCGGCCCGGCGGGCTCCACGCGGAGCCCCACCGTCGCCCAGAAGTGGTTCTCGTAGGTGTGGGTATCGATCTCCTCCAGTGCCGTGCCGACGCCGGTGGGCTTCTCGATGTGGACCGTGCGGGTCTCCTCGAAGCGGACGGCGACGCCGGACTCCTCCGCGAGCGTGGTGTGGATGATGTCCTTCTGCACCTCCCCGTAGAGGCGCAGGACGGCTCCCCCGGTGTCCGCGTCCTGCCGGAGCTCGATGTGCGGGTCCTGTTCGGCGAGGGCCGCCAGGGCCGTGTGGAGCCGGGGGGCGTCCTCGGGCCGCAGGGGGCGGACGACGGTCTCCAGGCTGGGCGGGGCGAAGACGCCGGTGTGCCCGGGGTCGTCCGCCGCGCCCAGCCGGTCGCCGACGCGGAGGTCCTTGAGGCCCCCCAGCTGTGCGATGTCCCCGGCCTCCGCCCGGGCCTCGACGGTGGTGGCGCCCCGTTCGAAGACGCGCAGCGAGGTGATCCTGCCGGGGTGCCGGGTGAGGTGCCCGGAGTGGTCGGTGCGGTGGAGGACGACCTCGTCGCGGGCGGTGAGGCTGCCCGCGGTCAGGTGGAGGTAGCCGATCCGTTCGCCCCGGGAGCCGCGTTCGATCTTGAACACGGTGCCGGCCGGTTCCCCGCCGGGGCGGGCGCCGTCCGGGGCGGGCAGCAGGTCCCTCACTCCGGAGAGGAGTTCCCCGATGCCCTCGCCGGTGACGGCGGAGCCGAAGTACACGGGATGGGTGAGTCCCTTGGCGGTCTGGAGGGCGAGTTCCGCGGTGTGGTCCTCGGGGGTGAGGGTGCGGGTGTCGTCCAGGTAGGAGCCCAGGAAGGCGTCGCTGTGCCCGGCGAGGACCTCCGCGAGTTCGCCGGTGAACGCCGGGTCGTCGAGGGTGCGCGCGCGGACGCGCGCGGCGGGCGTGCCGAGGCCCGTGACGGTGGTCATGGCGACGGCGGAGCCGGTGAGCCGCCCGCGGATCCCGGCGAGGACGGCGTCGGTGTCCGCCCCGGCGCGGTCGGCCTTGTTGACGAAGATCAGGGTGGGGATCGCGAGCCGGCGCAGGGTGCGCATCAGGACGCGCGTCTGCGGCTGTACGCCTTCGACGGCGGAGACGACCAGGACGGCGCCGTCCAGTACGCGCAGGACGCGTTCGACCTCGGCGATGAAGTCGGAGTGCCCCGGGGTGTCGATCAGGTTGACCTTGAGGTCGTCGAGGACGAAGGCGGCGACGGCCGAGCGGATGGTGATGCCCCGGCGGCGTTCCAGTTCCAGGGAGTCGGTCTGGGTGGTGCCGTCGTCGACGCTCCCCACCGTGTCGATGACTCCGGTGCGGTGGAGGAGGCGCTCGGTGAGGCTGGTCTTACCGGCGTCGACGTGGGCGAGGATCCCCAGGTTCAGCTTGTTCATACGGGCTCTTCACAGTGAGGGGTGCGGGCATGCGGTCCTTGGTCGTCGGAGCTCCGGTCGCCTGCCGCATGATGTCCTTCTCTCCGCGTCCGCTGTGAAGTGGCCCGTGAAATGGCCCCGCACGGTCTCGTGCGGGGCCAATCAATCAGTCGCCGTGGGGGTTGTCCAACGGTTTTCCCCGGGGCTCGGTCCGTGTCGTCAGCGGAGGGCGTTGAGGACCGCGTCGGCCCTGACGCGCTCGCCCGTGGCGTTGGGGTGGAGCGGCAGGGTGGGCTTGCCGGGAATGAGCGGCTCGATCCAGGGGTCCGCCGAGCAGGGGTCGTGCCCCGTGGTGGGGGTGAGCGTGTCGACGAAGGTGGCGTCGTTGGCGGCGGCGGTCCTGGCGGCCATCTTGTTGAGGTCGCCGAGGACGGTGCGCAGATAGGCGATGTCGCCGGTGGTGATGGGCATCTTGCCGAGGCAGGTCCGCGGGTCGTCGGGCACCACCGACGGGTAGCCGACGATCACCACCTTGGCCCCGGGGGCCTTGGCGTGGATCCGCTGGAGGCCGTCGGCGAGCTGGGGGGCGACGGCGTCCAGGCGCTTGCCGAGCGTGTCCTTGTAGAAGTCGCGGCAGGGCGCCCCGAAGGGGTTGGTGAGGGCCAGCCCGGAGCACGCCACGACGACGTCGACGAAACCGAGGTCCGACGTGCCGAGGTTGTTGCCGCCGATGGTGAGGGTGACGAGCTTGGTGTCCGGCTTCACCGAGTCGAGCTGCGGGCCGTTGACACGGATCCCGGCGTCGGTCTGCGCCGTGGTGAGGGCACCCACCTTGGCCGCCGCGCAGGTGGCGTCGGTGTACGAGGCCGGTTTGAGGCTCGCGGCGAGGAGACGGCCGTAACTGCGGTCGGAGCGCAGGCACAGTCCGCCGGAGATGTTGGGGATCCCGGCTCCGGCGGCGTAGGAGTCGCCGAGGGCCACGTAGGACGTACCGGAGCCGGTCGGTGTCGCGGCCTGGGCGGGGGTCGCCACGGTGGTGGCCAGGGGGGTGGCGAGGAGGGCGCAGCCCGCCAGCAGGGCGGGCCATTTCCGGCGGGAGGTGACGCCGTGGGCGGCGTCCGTACCGTTGTCCTTGCTGGTGGTCCCTGCTCTGGGCACGGTGCCTCCTGGGGGTGCGGGGAGTCGGGGGGACGACGAAACCGGCCGGTAACCTTGCCGATATCGTCGTGGGCTCCCGCCTCGTGGACCACGTACCGGTGCACAGTGATGACGTCGGCCCGTTGTCCCCGGGCACAACGTCGCCCCGATCCCGCCTCTGTTTGTAACCTGCGGTACATGAACCGCACTTCGCCGCCACCGCCCGCCGAGGTCGCCCCCGCCGCCGCCGTGCTGCTGGGGCGCGCGCGGGACGTGAGCGAGCGCATGGCCCTGCGCATCCGGGCCGAGGTGGCCTACTACGGCAGCGAGGACCGGGTGCCGTTCGTGGAGCTGGGCGCCTCCTGCCGGGACAACACCGAGCTGGTGCTCGGTCAGCTCGTCGACCGCCGGGGGGCCGATCTGGCCCCGGCGCGCAACACGGGCCGCGAGCACGCGCGGCGGGGAGCGCCGCTGGCGGAGTTGCTGCACGCCTATCGGGTGGGGTCCGAGTTCCTGTGGTCCGAGCTGGCCGCCCTGGTCCGGGCCGCCGAGGGCATCACCGTGGACACCGTCGCCTCGCTCGCCGCCTGGTGGGTGAACGAGGGGCTGGCGGCGGCGGCCGGGGACGCCTACCGGGAGGCGGCCTCGGAGCTGGCGCTCCAACGGGAGCGCGAGCGCTCGGCCCTGGTCGAGGCCCTGTTCACGGGGCTGCTCACCGACCGCACCACCGTCTGGGAGGCGGCCCAGGTGCTGGGGCTGCCGACCGAGGGGCCGTTCGTCGTGGTGGCGGCGGACGTGCCCGCGCCGGGCCGGGAGGCGCTGCCGGGGATCGAGTCCCGGCTGCTCGCCGAGGAGGCGCGCTCGGCGTGGCGGCTGCTGCCCGACCTCCAGGTGGGCGTGGTGGCCGTGCGGGGTGCGGGCGGCGAGGAGGCGGCCCTGCGTGTCCTGGGCCGGGCCGGCGGCTCCCCCGTCGGGGTCAGCCCGCCGTACGCGGCGCTCCAGGACACGCCCCGGGCGCTGCGGCTGGCGCGGCTCGCGCTGTCCGGGGCGCGGGGGCGGGCGGCGGGCGTGGCCCGCTTCGACGACAGTCCCGTCTCCCTGCTGGTGGCGGCGTCCCCGGAGGAGGCCGGGCGGATCGCGCGGACGGTCTTCGCCGGCGTCCTGAAGCTGCCGGCCGCCGAGTGCGCCCGGCTGCTGGAGACGCTGGAGCAGTGGTTCGCCGCGGGCGGTTCGGCGGCGGAGGCGGCGAAGCCGCTGTACTGCCACCGCAACACCGTCCGCTACCGGCTGCGCCGGGTGGAGGAGCTGACGGGCCGTTCCCTGCGCGACCCGCGCGCGGTCGCCGACCTGGCCGTGGCACTCGGCGCCCTGCGGCTGCTGCCCGACGGCCCGGCCTGAACGCGCGGGCGGGCGGGACGGAAAAGGGACGCCGGAAAGACACGTGTCGGAGCCGGGTCCCGGTCGGCGGGAAATGTATGCAGGAGGAATGCACCTCCGGCACCGGTCGTGGAGGGCCGAGGGGCCCTGGCACGGCAGTCCCGCGCTGATCGCGGCGCCGCTCGCGCTCATCGCGCTGATCGTGGTGCTCGACCTGTGGACGGGGAAGTCCATCCAGCTGGGCCCGCTCCTGGTGGTGGCGCCGGCGCTCACGGCGACGTTCGGCAGCCCCCGGCTCGTCGCCCTGGTCGCGGCCCTGGCCGTGGGCGCGCAGCTCGTGCTCAGCGCCGTCCTGGGCGGGGTGAGCACCGCGAACCACGAGGCCCAGATCGGCGCCCTGCTGACCATCTCGCTCTTCGTCGTGGGCTTCCGCTACGCGCACGAACGGCACGAGCGGCAGCTCGGCCGGGCGCGGCTGGTGGCGGACGTCATCCAGCGGTACCTGCTGCGCCCCCTCCCCCAGCGCGTCGGCCCGCTGCGGGTGGCGGCGGTGTACGTCGCGGCGGAGGCCGAGGCGCGGATGGGCGGCGACCTCTACGCGACGGCGCGCACCCCGGACGGCAGCCGGTTCCTGATCGGTGACGTGCGGGGCAAGGGCCTGCCCGCCATCGGGTCCACCACCCTGCTGCTCGGCGCCTTCCACGCGGCCGCGCACCGCAACCCGCCGCTGGCCCGGCTCGTCGCCCATCTGCACAACACCGTGTACTGGGACACCGTGGCGCCCTCGGACGACCCGGACAACATGGAGGGGTTCGTCACCGCCGCGGTGCTGGACGTCCCGGACGAGGAGCCCGTGATCCGGCTCGTCAACTGTGGCCATCCGCCACCGCTGCTGATGCACCGGGGGCGGGTCACCCCGCTGACGGTCCGTGACCCGGCCCTGCCGCTGGGCGTGGGCTCGGCTTTGGAGGCGGACGACTACGAAGTCGAGACCTTTCCTTTCGAAGCCGGGGACCTGCTCCTGCTCTACACGGACGGGGTCACCGAGTCCCGTGACGCGCGGGGCGTCTTCTACCCCCTCGCCGAGCGGGTCACCGCCTGGCGGGAACGCGACCCGCAACGGCTGGTCCAGCGCCTCCACGACGACCTGCTCCGCCACGCGGGCGGCACCCTCACCGACGACGCCGCCGTCGTGGCCATCCTGCGCTGCCGCTGACCGGGGGCCGGGGGCGTCAGCGGACCAGGGCGCCGCACGCGCCCTCGATCACCCCGGAGTACTGGCTCACCACCGGCAGGGACTTCGTCTCCCCGTGGCACAGCGTGGCCTCGGCCGGGGCGGCGAGCCGGGCGACGGGACCGGGGCCGGGGCCGGGCCGGGCACCCGGTGCGGCGGCGTAAACGGGGGACGCGGTGGCGCAGAGCACGGCCGTGCCGAGGGCGCCGAGGGCGACGATCCTTCTCATGCCCGGCCCAACGATCCGTCAGGGCCGGTGGATGCGCCCCGGCCGGGAACCACCGCTGGTTTTCGTGTACGGGGTACGGTAATAGCTCATGACGGTATGACCACGGTGTGACCGGAAGAGGAAGGGAGGTCGCCATGGCCCGTACCGGCTCGTCCGGCTCGTCCGGCCGTCCCGCCGGGGTGGATCCGGAACGGCTCTGGTCGCGCACCGGACGCCCGCGCCGGGGCAGGCCGCCGGCGCACAGCCGCGAGGCGATCACGGCGGAGGCCGTCGCCCTCGCCGACGCCGAGGGGCTCGCCGCGGTCACCATGCGCGCGGTCGCGGCCCGCGTCGGGGCCGGGACGATGTCCCTCTACAGCTACGTCCCCAACAAGGAGACGCTGCTGGAGCTCATGATCGACCATGTCGGCGGCGACCATTCCCTGCCTGCCGAGCCCTCCGGGGACTGGCGCGCGGACCTGCGGCGGATCGGCCGGGAACAACGCGCGATCATGCGGCGGCACCCCTGGCTGCCCGCGGCGCTGTCCGCCCGGCAGACGCTCGGCCCCAACACCCTGCGGGTCCTGGAGTACGTCCTCGCCGTGCTCGAGCCCGCCGGCCTGGACGCCCGGGCCCGGCTGGAGACCTTCAGCCTGCTCACCGGCTTCGTGGCCAGCCATGTCTCGTACGAACTGGCCCAGGAGCGGCTGATCGAGGCGACGGGCGGCGCGCCCGGCGCCCTCTTCGAGGCGCAGGCCCGCTATCTGCGGTCCGTCGCGGAGGGCGGCGACTACCCCCGGCTCGCGGCGGCCCTGGCCGCCCCGGTCGACGACTCCTCGCCGCAGGCGGTCTTCGACCGTCTCCTCGACCGCATGATCGACGGACTGACGGCGACGGCGTGACGAACGCGTCGGCCCGCCGGGGACCGTTGCCCGGTGGGCCCCGCAGGAGCGGGACCCACCGGGCGGACCGTCAGGTGCGGTAGGCGTAGTACACCGCGTCCGGGTAGGACGCGATGATGCTCGCCAGCGACTTCCGGAAGGTGTTGGTGGAGTGGTACGTCATGTACGGGATGCCGAGCCGGCTCTTGTACGTGACGATCATGGAGTGGTCCTTCGAGCCGTCACGGTCGAAGTCCATCTGGAGGATGTCGCCGACGTCCATCTGGTAGACGTTCTTCAGGTTGGTGACCCGCTTCGACGACATGGCGTACCAGGACCACTCGTTGGCGCCCACGAAGGACGTCGACTCGGCCTTGCTGTTGTACCACCACTTCTTGTAGTCCGAGTCCGAGCCGGGCTCGTCCTTCCAGCCGCCGGCCCGCAGGGCCTGGCTGATGAAGTTGGTGCAGTCGCCGCCGGCCTCGTTGTACGAGCGGTACTGGGGGTTGTAGTTCCGCCAGTACTTCTCGGCGTAGGCGGCCATGGCCTTGTAGTCGTAGCCGCCCGGCTTCTGGGACTTGGGCACCGGGCGCGCGCCCCAGGATATGGAGGCCGGGGTGGCCTTGGGGAAGCCCCCGGTGTCCTTGGCGGGAGCGGCCGGAGCGGTCTGCGGCTGGTTGATGGCACCCGGGCCGTCTTCCTGGGCCTTGATGTCCGCCAGCTCCCACTTGCCACCCTTACCACGGGTGAAGGTGAGGGTGTGGTGGGCGGTGAAGCCGGTGGTGCCCGGCTCGTCGCCGTGCACCTTCTTGTACGTCAGGACGGTGGTCTCGGTGACCTCGACCGTGGCGCGGTCGCCCTTGACCGTCGTCTTGTCCGTCGTGACCTTGGTGTCGGCGCCGGAGTACGCCTCACCGAGGGAGGCGAGGCGCTTCTTGCGGGTGTACAGCGAGGACACACCACGGCCCTCGGTCCTCTCCATACTGCTGGAGAGGCGCACCTTCTTCTCCTGCGGGGCGTTGTAGCCCCGCTCCTGCTGTCCGTCGACGAGCGCCGCCGTGCGCTGGGTCAGCACGTCGTCGGCGATGCGGCCGAAGGCCGCCGTGGTGGCACCGTCGACCTTGTGGTCTTCGGACGCGTTCGCGCCGGGCAGCAACAGGGCGGAGGCACCCACTGCCAGCGTCGCACCGATGGCGATGCTCAGTGTTCTCTTCTTCACGAAGTTTCCCCTTGTCACCCGGTCCGTTCGGACCGGACGTCGGAATCTTCGCATGAGTTTTCGTACCGTCGGTCACATGGTCGACTCAAGCACCAAAAATCCTGTTCAACGGGGTGTACGGGAGCCCGGAGATCCCGGGGCATACCGTGGGAACCGGTCAACCGGAACGCGCTCGGCGCCGCTTTTGGGGGTCACCACTCCACGGTGAACCGGGCGGGGGCGATGACGTTGATGCCCTGTTCGTACACAGGCGCCCGCTCCGTGACCCGGCGCATCCCCGGGTGGCGCCGCATGAGCGCGGCGATCCCGGCGCGGGTCACCGTCCGGGCGAGGTTCACACCGAGGCAGTAGTGCAGCCCGTGGGAGAAGTGGAGGCTGGTGCCGAGCTGGGGGCGGTGGGGGTCGAAGGAGTCCGGGGCGGCGAAGTGCCGTTCGTCGCGGTTCGCCGAGGCCGTCAGGGCCCAGACGGCCGAGCCCGCCGGGATGCGGACCCCCTCGATCGCCACGTCGGCGGCGGTGGCGCGGAAGACCCCCGTGGCCAGGCCGGAGCGGCGGAGGGTCTCGTCGAACAGGGCGTCGAAGCGGCCGGGTTCCGCCAGCAACCCCTCCCAGCGGCGCCGGTCGCGGAGCAGCTCGTCGCACATATTGATCAGGGCGAAGCTGCTCGGCCGGATGCCGGCGGTGATGATGTCGAAGCTGAAGAGGCTGATGAGCTCCTCGTCGGTGTAGTCCGCCTCCCCCTGGGACACCTTCCGGGTGAGCAGGCTGATCAGATCGTCCCCGGGGCGGCCGCGGCGCCGCTCGTCGATGACTTCGGCCAGGTACTCCTCCCACGCGCGGACGTCCTTGGCGTAGCCGAGCTGGACGTCCGGGGCGGGCCTTCCGAAGAAGAAGTCGTTCAGGGCCCGGTGGCCGCGCAGGACCCGGTCGCGGTCACCGGCCGGGAAGCCGGCCAGCTCGATGATGACGCTGTTCGCCAGGGGGCGGGCGTACGACTCGATCAGATCGGCCGGGGGCCGGTCGGGCATCCCGTCGAGGTGCCGGTCGGCGATCGCGCGGATGCGCTCCTCCAGGCGCGCCACGCCCCGGAACGAGAAGTACTGGGTGAGCGGCCTGCGCAGCCGGTCGTGCACCGGCTGGTCGTCGAACCCCATGTTGGGGGCCGAGAAGGTGCTGGTGGCGGCGAGGATCTCGCGGACCTCGGGCGGGTAGCTCGCCAGGATGAAGGACCGGGTGGCCGCGGGAAAGCGCCGGGGGTCCTTGAGGATCCTCGCGACGTCGTCGTACCGCGACACGATCCACATGTTCAGTTCTTCGCTGAAGAAGACCGGGGCCTCGTCCCGCAGTCGCTTCATCACCGGGTACAGATCCGGCGAACCGGGCGTGAGGAACACCGCCGACACGGCCGCGGAGGTGAGAGGGGAAGGGAGGGGCGGGCACGGCTGCTCCCCGGCTCCCCGCGCGCCGGGGCTTGTCTCGGTCGACTCCGGCACGTTCCAGCCCGCCCTCGTTGGTGCTCGTCGGTCCGCCCGTGCGGATCCCCGCGCTGCCCTGGATCCCCACAACAGCGCATATCAACATATCAACGCTGAATGCTCCCCAGAAGGACGGGATTTACCGGCCCTGCGGTGCGACCCCCGGTCCGTCGTTCGGCCCATCGCCGGCTACGTCCTCGGCGGCCGGTTCCCTCAGGACCTGCGGCTCCACTCCCGGCAGGGCCAGCACCCCGGCCGTCACCAGCAGGGCGCCGACCGCCGCGGGGAGCAGCCACCACCCGGTCCGGATGTGCTCCCCGTACACCAGGAGCCCCAGCGTCAGGCTGACCGAGGCGTCGCCCAGGGTGAGGGCGGGCTGAGAGGCGATCAGCGGGCCGGACTCGACGGCGTTGGACAGCAGGAACAGCGAGCAGGCACCGGAGGCGGCGAAGGCGTACGTCTGCCACGTGGTGAAGAACGCGACGGCGCCGTGCGCGGCGAAGGCGTGGACGGCGGCCTTCATCAGCGCGGCGGTCAGCGCGTAGCCGATGGCCGCGGCGGTGCCGAAGAGCGCGGCCCGGGCCCGGCCCCGGGGGCGCCGCAGGGCCGCGCCGGCGCACAGCGTCATCGCGCCGGCGGCGACGGCCAGGGTCAGCCCCCAGAGCCCGAGGCCGATGTCGGCGCGCCCGCCGGAGGGCGAGGCCGCCGCCAGCGCCATCCCGATCCCGGCGGTGACGGCGATGACGGCGGCCCAGCCCCGGCCCGGCAGCCGGCGCCGGAAGGCCACGCCGGCGATGAGCAGCGCGAAGGGGAGCTCGGTGACGAAGATGGGCTGGACCAGGGCCAGCGAGCCCATCGTCAGGGCCAGTGCCTGACAGACCGCGGCGCAGAGGATGGCCGCGATGCCGCCGAACCACACGGGCTGGTGCAGCAGATGGCGGACCAGCCGGAGGCTGAAGGCGTCGTCCTCGGGCGCGGTCCGCGCCGCCGCACGCTGGAGCACCATGGCGGTGGCGTTGCTCACGGCCGCCAGCACGGCGAAGAGAGCGGCGAACGGCGCTGACACGGGCAGGCTCCTCCGGCGGGGCGGGGCGGCTGTCGCTGACGACACTGGCAGAGCGGTGGGGCGGGCCGGGCCGGCCACGCGCGGGCCGGCCTCGCGATTCCGTCGTCCGGCGGCTGACGCCACGGGTTCCGGGGCGCCCCCGGAGGCCCCCACACCAGCGGGTATATGCGCCATCTCCCGCCCCTTTACAGCCAATTGACACCTTGTTCACTTCCTTCCCCCTGCCCCTGACGTGGGCACGCCGGGAGAGTCGTAGCGGTCATTCGTGTGGCACCGCGCGACTCCAGGAGGGATTCCCATGCCCGACATCACCCGGCGCAGGCTCCTCGGCACGGCGGCCGGTACGGCCGCGAGCGCGGCGGCGCTGTCACTGCTGCCGCCGAGCGTCCAGCAGGCGGTGGCCGCCGGCCCGGCGCGGCGTGGTTCGCTCGCGGACATCCAGCACGTGGTCCTGCTGATGCAGGAGAACAGATCCTTCGACCACTACTACGGCACGCTCAAGGGCGTCCGCGGCTTCGCCGACCCCGACGCCCTGAAGCTCCCCGGCGGGCGCAGCGTCTTCCACCAGCCCGACGCGGAGAACCCCAAGGGCTATCTGCTGCCCTTCCGCCTCGACACGCGCACGACCCGGGCGCAGGCCATCCCGTCCACCGACCACTCCTGGCGGATCCAGCACGAGTCGTGGAACGGCGGGAAGATGGACCGCTGGATGCCGGCGCACCGCAGAGCCGAGGCCGACGGCAAGAACGCCCCGTACGTGATGGGCTACCACACCCGCGAGGACATCCCGTTCCAGTTCGCCCTCGCCGAGGCCTTCACGATCTGCGACAACTACTTCTGCTCGGTCTTCGGGCCGACCTGGCCCAACCGGCTGTTCTGGATGACCGGCACCAACGACCCGTCGGGCACCCGGGGCGGCCCGGTCATCAGCAACACGGCCCCCACGCCGTACCGCTGGACCACCTACCCCGAGCGGCTGGAGGCGGCGGGGGTCAGCTGGCGCGTCTACCGGCAGGAGGACGACTACGGGACGAACCTGCTGGAGCAGTTCCAGCAGTTCAAGAACGCGAAGCCGGGCAGCCCGCTGTACGAGCGGGGGCTGCGCGCGTCCGCCGAGGGCACGTTCGAGGACGACGCGCGCAACGACCGGCTGCCGGCCGTCTCCTGGCTGCTGCCCACCACCGCCGGCTGTGAGCACCCCGACTCGATGCCCGCCGCGGGCGCGGACTTCGTCGCGAAGAAGCTGGAGGCGATCGCCGACAACCCCGACGTGTGGCGGAAAACCGTCTTCATCCTGAACTTCGACGAGAACGACGGGCTCTTCGACCACGTGCCCCCGCCCGTGCCGCCGAAGGGCACCAAGGACGAGTTCGTGGGCGGGCTGCCGATCGGCGGGGGCTTCCGGGTGCCGTGCCTGGTCGTCTCGCCGTGGACGGTGGGCGGCTGGGCGGCCGGTGAAGCCTTCGACCACACCTCCGTGCTGCGCTTCCTGGAGCGCTGGACGGGGGTGCGGGAGCCCAACATCAGCGCGTGGCGGCGCCGTACCTTCGGCGACCTCACCTCGGCCTTCGGCTTCGGCTCGCCCGCCACGACCCCGCCCGCGCTGCCGGGCGACACCGAGGAGCGGCTGCGCCAGGCCGAGTGGGACGTCGCCCACCTGCCGGCGCCCACGTTCCCGGGGGCCACGCAGCGGCCTCCGGCGCAGGAGCCGGGCACCCGGCCGCGGCGGTAGGGCCGCCAGGGGTGTCGCGCCGGTCCCGCGCCTATGTGCCGGGGCCGGTGCGACGGGATTCTCGCGTGCGGGTCGTTCATGACGCCCGCGCGGGTGCCACGGGAGGCCGCGCGGGCGCGGGATCGCGCAGGCCCGCGCTGACGGCCCGGCCCGTCCGGGCGACGGCGCGGGCGAGCCGTCCCAGGTCGTGGGCCGGGTCGACCATCGCGCACAGTCCGGCGACGGCCTCGCCGCCCGGAGCCGTCAGCGGCACGGCGACACAGCACACGCCGGGCACCAGCTCCTCCCGGTCCAGGGCCACTCCCCCGTCGCGGATGGCCGTGGCCTCCCGTCGCCAGGAGGCCGGCAGCGGGTCCAGCGGCGCCCTCGGCGACGCGGCGGCCACCAGGACCTTCCCGGCCGCGGCGTACCAGGGCCAGGTCGCGCCCGGCTGAAAGGGCGCCAGGTGGTCCACCATGCCGGGCACGCCCTGGACCGCGAGGGTCCGGCCCTCGCGCAGCACGCAGATCCCGACCGAGGCGCCGGTGGCCCGCGCCAGCCGGCGCATCGGGTCGCGCGCCGCCGCGCACAGCCCGGGTGGCGGCTGCCAGCCCAGCCCGAGGCGGAACATCCGTGCCCCCATCCGGTACCGGGTGCCGTGGTGTTCGACGACGCCGAGGTCGACCAGCTGCTCCAGGAGCCGGTGCGCCGTGGTCTTGGGCAGCCCGCTGTCGGCCGACAGCGCGGTCAGCCCGGCCTCCCGCGCCCGCCCCAGAGCTTCCAGCAGGGCGAACGCCCCCTCGAGAACGCCCCGTCCGGGAGCCGGCCGCTCGCCGGTCCCCCCGGCCGCGGATCTGGCCATCGCCGGTCCCCTTCCGAGGTCGTCCTCCGTGTGCCGCCGTCCGGAACGAGTGAACCCCTCGGGGCTAAACGGGCCCTAAATGCGCTGGCCGCGCGCCGCGCCGTCGCGGGGCTCGACGTGGAAGGCGAACGCGGCGGTGCCGGGGTCGACCGCCGTCACGCCGCCGTCGACGGTGAGGGTCGCGCCGTTGACGAAGGAGGCGGCGGGCGACAGCAGCCAGGCGATCGCCTCGGCCACCTCCTCCGGCGCACCGGGGCGCCCCGCCGGAAGGAGCCGGGTCGCCTCCTCGTACGCCGCGTCGGTGCCGCCCTCCCCCAGGCCCGTCTCCTCGGCGAACCGGGCCATGCGGCGGTCGGCCATCTCGGTGCGGATCCAGCTGGGGCAGACGGTGTTGGCGCGCAGCCCCCGGTGGCCGTAGTCGACGGCGAGGGAGGAGCTGAGCTGGCGCAGCGCCGCCTTCGAGGTGGCGTACGCGGCGTTGGCCGTGCCGTTGCGCAGCGCGGAGACCGAGGCGACGGCCACCACGGAGCCCCGGGTCTCCAGCAGGTGCGGCAGGGCGGCGCGCAGGAGCAGGAAGGGGCCGGTGAGGTTGGTGCTGATGACGGTGTCCCAGTCCTCGACCGAGAGGTCGCCGACGGCGCCGGCGCGGCCGACACCGGCGTTGAGCACCACGCCGTCGAGCCGTCCGTAGGCGGTCAGGGCCGTGTCGACGAGGCCCGCCACGGCCTCGGGGTCGGCGGCGTCGGCGGGGTGGGCCAGGGCCCCGGTTTCCTCGGCGACGCGCCGCAGCGGTTCGGGGCGGCGTCCGGAGATCACCACCTGGTGCCCGGCCGCGCGCAGGAGCCGGGCCGTGGCGGCCCCGATGCCCGTCCCGCCGCCGGTCACGAGGACAACGCGCTGTTCGGTCATGGTCGTACCGCCTCCGGAGCTGGTCGCTGACATGCCGTCACGATCATACGGAGGCGGTGCCGGGCCGGCCCTGCCGCTCCGGGGCGCCCAGCAGCCCCACCTGCGCGGCGCGGGCGCCGGCCTGGAAGCGGCTGACGGCGCCGAGCTCCGCCATCGCGGCCTTCATGTAACGGCGGCACGTTCTGGTGGAGATGGCGAGCCGACGGGCGATCACCTCGTCCTTCAGGCCGGCCGCCATCAGCCGCAGCACGGTGCGGTTCAGCTCGTCGACGACCTTCTCGTACTGGGCCTCCTGCGGGTCGAAGGGCTGGGCGAGGACCCAGACGTCCTCGAAGCGGCGGTGCATGAAGTCGGCGACGGTGGCGTTGGTGACCATCGCCGCGCCGCCGTCGGTGCCGTCCTCCGGCGCCTGCGGCACGAAGGCCACGGACCGGTCGAAGACGACGACGTACTCGCAGACCTCGGCGCTGGTGCGCACCTCCGCGCCGGCCTCGGCGGCCTGGCAGACGAAGGCGCGGGTGGCCAGGCTGGCCCGTTCGGCGTGCTGGTGGACGACGCGCATCCGCACGCCCCTGCGCAGCAGGGCGAGGCTCCACTCGCGGGTGTGGCGGACGGCGTCCGTGTCGCGGCCGCCGTTCGGCTGGATCATCACGGCCTCGTGGCGGCAGCGCCGGGCGGCCGCGGCGAGTTGGCGCCGGACCTCCTCGGGGTCGTGGATGGTGCGGGTGCCGTCCGGCGGGTGGGGCGAGGGGGCGCTGTCGAGGTAGACGGGCAGCAGCGCGTGGAGCTGGCCGCGGACGTGGGCGATGCGCCGCTCGTGCTCGTGGATGTCGCGTTCGAGCGGGGCGACCACGACGGCCTCGGCCAGTTCGGGGTGGACGGGGACGAGCGGGCCGCCGGCCCCGGTCGCGGAGAGCAGCCCCATGCTGTGGAGGGTGTCACGGGCCCGGGCCAGTTCGTCCGGCGGGACGCCGAGCCTTTCCATGATCGCGACTTCGTCGAAAGAACCGTGTCGCAGGGCCAGCGTGTAGACGGAAACGCAGGTCGAATCCAGATCGGTCAACTTTGCCCCCCGGCATTCTCAATGTCCTTGTTCGCTCCCACGCTTTCCGCTTGTTGCCAGGTCACTATAGGACACCTCTATCCGGTTGTTGCCAGGTCACTATAGGACAGCGGGACGTCATGGCCCGGAGAGCGTCGACGCCCGCATACTCGACGTGTCGGGGCCGGTGCTGCGGCACTCACCCGTGCCCGCGACGGCTGAGTTGCTACATGGGGGGACTACGGGGTGCGCAACAACCGGGCGAACTTTGCCCAGATCATCGATGTCGTCAACTTCCTCCCCGAGCGAATCGTCACCAATGGGTCGCAGTCGGCCGGTGACGAGCTCGGGGACGATCCGTTTTTTCGGGGGGTGGCGGAGCGCCGCTTCGCCTCCCCGGACCACAGCTCCGCCGAACTCGGCGCGCTCGCCGTGGAGAAGCTGCTGAACCGTACGGGTGTGGCGGCCACGGACGTGGATCTCATCATCTACAACTGCGTCTTCAACGACACCTTCTGGCCGGGCATCGGCCCGGCGGTGCAGAAGGCCGTCGGCGCGGACCGCGCGATGATCCTCCAGGTGGACACGAGCTGCTGCTCCTGGCTGTCCGGGGTGCGGACGGCCGCCGCCTTCATCGAGTCCGGGCAGCACCGCAACGTCGTGGTGCTCACCGTCACCAACTTCGTCTCCCGGCTTCCGGAGTTCCAGAAGTCCTCGCGCTCGCGCGTCCTGGGCGACGGCGCCACCGCGACCTTGCTGACACCCGGCGAGCAAACGATTCTCTCCACGTACGAGCGGTCGCACGGGGAGAACTACGGGCTGCTGCGCTTCGAACCGGATGAGGTCGACGGGCAGTTCCGCCAATTCTGGGAGCGCGGCTGCGGACCCATCACGGTCAACTTCACGCGTGAGCGCATCGACGCGCTGCGTGAGAACGCGATGCGCCTGGTGCCGGAGGCCGTGGGGATCAGCCTCGACCGGGCCGGGCTGGAGAGCCGGGACGTCTCGCTCCTCATCACCCACCAGCCGAACGACGAATACCTCGCCGAGTGGCGCCGCCGCTGTGGCATCGAACCACCGCGCACGCACGACACACTGGCCAAGTACGGGAATCTCTTCGCGGGCTCGATCCCGGTGACCCTGGCCGACGCGCTGGACAACTCCCTGGTCAAGCCGGGTGACATCCTTGCCCTCGGCACCTTCTCCAACGGCGGGGACATGGTCAGCGCCATGACGCTGCGCTGGCCCGCCGCCCGCGCGTGAGCACCACCGGATACGGTGTGCCGCTCCGCGCTGATTCCGGGAATTCACATACGGCTTCTTGACGGCCGTTGAAACACCGCTCCCACAACCTTTCCGGACCACAGTATTCAAGGAGGCGTCATGACGCCTGAACCGAATCCCGCCGCGCCCGCCGACGATTCCGACCTGGCCCGGCTCGATCTCATTCGCTGTGAGAACACCGACGCGGAAGAGATCCACAAACTGATGCTCGGCATGACCAAGGAAACCTATTCGCACGAGGAGATATTCGGCCCCTACTGCACGCTCGGCGAGCACATAGACGTCCCCTTCGACGTCGTCTTCGACTACCTCGCCGACATCCGTTCCCTGGAGGAATGGTCGTACAGCATGCGGGAGCTGCGGCACATCGGCGGCGGGCTCTACCGGGGGCGCGAGGCCATCCAGCCCAACACCGAGATCTTCATCCGGGCGGAGGTCACCAAGGGCCCGCAGCACGGCCAGGTGGTCTGGCCCTGCGCCTGGGACCAGGGGCAGGAGCTCTGGATGCGCTACTACTTCACCGTCATCGACGCCTGGCCGACCCTGCGCCGTCCCGGCACGGTGATCATCTGGACCAACTGCCGCCACCCCTACTACGACCGTGAGGTCACGGACGTGCCGGAGTACATCGCCGCCGGCCGGGCGCGCACCGACCGGTACTGGGTCGGTGACATCTGGCCGCAGTTCGACGCCATCCACAAGGTGGAGATGGCCAACCTCAAGCGCATCCTCGAGCACCGGTTCTCGGTCGGCGCCGTCGGCCCGGCCGGTTCCCCCAGCGTGTCGGGACCGAACGATGCGACTGGATGACGCGCTGGTCAGCACGCTCCGCGACTGGGACGTCCGCTACGTCTTCGGGGTCAGCGGGGCCAACATCGAACACGTCCACGACGCCATCCACCGCCTCGGCGGCGACCGGCTGCGGTCGGTGATGGCCCGGCGCGAGGACGGCGCCGCGTTCATGGCCGACGGCCGGGCGCGGGTCCACCGCACCCTCGGCGTCTGCTGCGCCACCTCCGGTGGCGGCATGGTCAACCTGCTGGCCGGGCTCGCCGAGTCCTACGCGGAGTCGGTCCCGGTGCTCGCCCTCATCGGGCAGCCGCCGCTCCATCTGGAGGGGCGCGGCGCGTTCCAGGACTCCTCCGGGATCGGCCGCACCGTCGACGCGGTCGGGCTGCTGCGGGCCACCACCAAGCGCGTCGCCAAGATCGAGGACCCGGCCGACTTCTGGCCCGAGCTCCACGCCGCCGCGGTCGCGGCGCTCACCGGCCGGCCCGGCCCGGTGGCGCTGCTGCTGCCCCGGGACGTCTTCGAGACGGCCGTCGGGCCGCGCCCCGAGGACTTCCCGGCCGAGCTGTCCGCGCTGCTCGCGCCCGCCGAGGCCGCCCCGCACACCGTCCGCCCGCTGTTCGACGCGCTGCGCTCGGCCGAGCGTCCGGCGCTGCTCATCGGGCACGGGGTACGTCGCGGCGGCGCCTCCGACGTCGTCACCGAGTTCGCGCGCCGCGCGGGCGTCCCGGTGGTCGCCACCATGGCGGCGCGCGGCGAGTTCCCCAATGACGACCCGCTGTTCCTGGGCGTGGCGGGCGTGGTGGGGCACCCTTCCGCGCACCGCTACCTGAAGGAATCGGACCTGGTCGTCGCGGTCGGCACCGGACTCGGTGTGATGACCCGGGGGCCGCTGGGCCCGCTGGACCCGGCGCGCCTGGCCGTGGTCAACATCGACCCCGGGGAGGTGGAGCGGGCCACCGCGCCCGGCCTGGTCGTCGCGCGGGACGCCGGCGCCGTCTTCCGTACGCTGCTGGGGCTGCTCGACGCCGAGCCGTTCACGGCGGCACCGCCCGACGGCTACGAGCTGCTCCGCTACCGTCCGCGCCTGGCGCCCGACGCGGGCGGGGAGCCCACGCCGCGCACCGCCCGCGACACCCTGCGGCAGAGCGAGGCGATCCGTGCCCTTGAGCCCTATCTGCCTCGCGATGGCCACATCGTGCTGGACGCGGGCAACTGCGCCTCGGCCGCGATCCATCTGGCGCACGTGCCGGAGGGCGCCTCGTCGACCATCGCGCTGGGCATGGGCGGCATGGGCTACAGCATCGCCGCGGCCATCGGCGCCCAGCTGGGCTCGGCGCCGGGCACCCGGTCGGTGGTCCTCTGCGGGGACGGGGCGTTCCTGATGAACGGCTTCGAGGTGCACACCGCCGTGGCCGAGCGGTTGCCCGTGCTGTACGTGGTCTTCAACAACAACATGCACGGCATGTGCGTCACCCGTCAGCAGACGTTCTTCGACTCGCGGCTGGAGGCCGTGCGCTACCCGCCGCTGGACGTGGCCACGGTGGCGTACGGGCTGGGCGGGCCGGACCGGCTCTGGGTCGGCACCGCCGGCACGCTCGACGAGCTCCACATCCGGCTCGCCGACTACCACGACGCCCACGCGCATCTGCCGGGCGTCCTCGAACTGCGGCTTCCGGTCGAGGAGGTGCCGCCCTTCGCGGCCTTCCTCCCGGAGGACGAGCCGACGTACGCCGTCGGCCGCCGCACCGACAGCCGGGTACTCACCGGCTGAGCACCGCACCAGGAAAACAATCAGGGGGAGAAAGATGGAGCAGGACACTCGCCGTGCCGTCGACACCGGGGAGGCCGCCGTCGGCGGCGTCGCGCTCGGTACGGCACCGCCCGCCGCGGTCCTGGACGACGCCACTCGGGCCGGGGCGGTCACCGTCGCGCCCGGCGACGCCCGGTACGCGGACCTGCGGCGCGGGTACAACCAGCGCTGGATCTCGAACGCCGAGTCCATTCGGCTGGTCCACACCCGGCGCCAGGTGGAGGACGCGGTCCGCGAGGCGTTCGCGGCCGACAAGAAGATCGCGATTCGTAGCGGGGGGCACTGCTACGAGGGCTTCGGCATCGACGCGAAGCTCCTCCTCGATCTGTCGCACATGAACGCCGTGTACTTCGACGAGCGGCGCGGCGCCTTCGCCATCGAGCCGGGCGCGACGCTCGGCGAGGTGTACCGGGCGCTGTACAAGGCCTTCGGCGTCACCATCCCCGGCGGCGCCTGCCCCTCGGTGGGCATCGGCGGGCACATCGCGGGCGGCGGCCACGGCCCGCTGTCGCGGCTGCACGGCCTGACCGTCGACTACCTCCACGCCGTCGAGGTCGTCACCGTCAACGCCGCGGGCAAGGTCGTCACCCTCGTGGCCACCCGCGAGGACTGGGAGGAGGGCCGGCCCAAGGGCGCGCTGTGGTGGGCCCACACCGGCGGTGGCGGCGGCAACTTCGGCATCGCCACCCGCTACTGGTTCCGCGCCCCGGGCGCGAAGGGGAACGACCCGGCCACGCTGCTGCCCAGGCCGCCCGGGGAGGTCTTCGTCTCCACGGTCACCTGGCAGTGGGCCGAGGTGACGGAGGAGAGCTTCACCCGGCTGGTGCGCAACTACAGCACCTGGTGCGAGAACAACAGCGCCGCGGACTCGCCGTACGCCGCCCTCTACAGCCAGTTCATGCCGACGCCGCGCGCGGCGGGCTCGTTCTCCATGATCGCGCAGTTCGACGCCACGCGGCCGGACTCGGAGCAGTTGCTGAACGACTTCCTCGCGGCGGTGGGCGAAGGCACCGGTCTGACGCCCAAGACGCAGGTCCTGCGCCTGCCGTGGCTCCACGCCACGATGTGGCCGGGCCTGACGGGGCCGAACAGCCCCACGTTCAGTTTCAAGGCCAAGTCGGCCTACCAGCGCGCGTGCCTGCCGGACGAGCAGTTGCGGGCGATGTACCGCCACCTCGGGGGTGAGGTCGCCTACGGCAACCCGGCCGCCCGCCTCCTCATGATCACCTTCGGGGGGAAGATCAACACCCGTCCCCGGGAGGCCACGGCGTATCCGCACCGCGACTCGGTGATGGAGCTCCACTACGTCACCACCTGGGCTCCCGGCACGGACGACGCCGCCCACCTGAAGTGGCTGCGGGACTTCTACGCGGACGTGTACGCGCCGACCGGCGGCGTGCCCGTGCCCAATGACGTCACCAACGGCTGCTACGTCAACTACCCGGACACCGACCTCGACGACCCCGCGTACAACAGCTCGGGCCTCTCGGCCCACCAGCTGTACTACGCAGGCAACCTCGAGGCCCTGGTCGCGGCCAAGCAGGCCTTCGACCCGCACGACGTCTTCCGCCACGCCCAGTCCATACCGGTGAAGTGAGGTCGGAGAAGGATGACGCGATTACACGAGCTCCGGCTGCACCTCAACGAGAACCCCTACCCGCCGCTGCCCGAGGTCCGCGAGGCCCTCGCGGCGCAGCTGGACGCGGTCAACCGCTATCCGGAGTTCACCCCGGTCACGCTCGTCGGGATGGTCGCCGACTGGCTGGGGGTCGCCCACGAGGCGGTGGCGGTCGGCAACGGTTCGGTCGGGATCGCGCTCCAGGTCCTCGACCTGTGCACGGGACCGGGCGACGAGGTGGTGTACGGGTGGCGGTCGTTCGACGCCTACCCCATCATCACGCGGATGGCCGGGGCGAAGGCCGTGCAGGTGCCGCTGACGGCCGCCGGTGAGCAGGACCTCGACGGGATGCTCGCCGCGGTCACGCCCCGGACCAGGGTCGTGGTGCTGTGCAACCCGCACAACCCGACGGGCACGGTCTTCGACCGCACCGCGCTGAAGTCCTTCCTCGCGGCCCTGCCGGAGCGCGTCACGGTCGTCCTGGACGAGGCGTACCACGAGTTCGCCCGCGACCCCGGGATCCCCGACGGGCTGGACCACCTCGCGGACCACCCCAACCTGTTGGTCCTGCGCACCTTCTCCAAGGCCTACGGGCTGGCCGCGCTGCGCGTCGGCTACTGCGTCGCGGCGCCGGAGCTCGCGGGGCGGCTGCGGGAGGCGTCGCTGCCGTACGGCATCAGCCCGCTCGCCCAGGTCGGGGTGGCGGCGTCGCTGGGGGCCCGGGAGCAGCTCACCGCGCGCGTCGACGCGATCGTCGGCGAGCGCGACCGGCTGCGCGAGGGGCTCACCCGGCTGGGCTGGCACAGCTTCCCGAGCCACGGCAACTTCCTGTGGCTCGGAGCCGGGGACGCGAGCGAGCGCCTCGCGGCGGCGCTGGGCGGTGCCGGGGCGCTGGTGCGCTGCTACCCGGGCGAAGGCGTGCGGCTGACCGTGGGCCTGCCGGAGGCCAACGACCTCGTCCTGCGCGCCGCCGGTCCGGCGGCCGCCTGACGAAGGGCCCCTCCCCGCGCGGGGAGGGGCCCCCACCACGTCCGGCCGAACCTCGGGCCGGCTGCACCACCGAAGGAGAAACCCATCGATCGGGCGACCGATCGCGGAGCACGGGAAGGACGAGATGAGCGAGACATTCTTGGTGCTGGGCGCCACCGGCAAGACCGGCCGCCGGGTGGCGGACCGGCTGCGGGAGGCGGGCAAGAACGTACGCGCCGCGAGCCGGAGCGGTGAGACGCGCTTCGACTGGCAGGACGAGTCGACGTGGGCGGCGGCGCTGGACGGCGTCCACGCCGTCTACCTGGTGGCACCGACCGTGCCGAGCCAGGCGTGGGCCGTGGTCCCGCCGTTCGTGCGGCAGGCCGTGGCGGCGGGCGTCCGCCGGCTGGTGCTGCTGTCGGCGCGCGGCATCGACGCGGCGGGCGACGACAAGTTCCTGACCTCCGAGCACGCGGTGCGGGGGTCGGGGGCGGAGTGGACGATCCTGCGCCCGACGTGGTTCGCGCAGAACTTCAGCGAGGCGTTCTTCCTCCCGCAGATCCTGGAGGGCGTCCTCGCGGTGCCCACGGGTGAGGGCAAGGAGCCCTTCATCGACGTCGAGGACATCGCCGACGTGGCCGTGGCCGCGCTCACCGAGGACGACCACGCGGGCAAGGTCTACGAGCTGTCCGGGCCGGAGGCGCTGACCTTCGGCGAGGCCGCCGGGAAGATCGCGGCGGTGCTGGGCCGGGAGATCCGCTTCGTGGACCTCGACGGCGAGGCCTTCCTCAAGGGCTCGGTCGAGGCCGGCGTCCCGGAGGAGCACGCCGGGGTGTTGCTGGGCCTGTTCACGGCCATCCGCAACGGCTTCGACGCGCACCTGAGCACCGGTGTCCGGGACGCGCTGGGCCGTGAGCCGCGGAGCTTCGACGCGTACGCGCGCGCGGCCGCCGCAGCGGGCGCCTGGGCCGGCCAGGCCCGCTGATCACGTCCACACATGCGGTGGCCGGCACCGGCGGGTGCCGGCCACCCGGGGAGGAAGTCGTATGAACACCCACTCGTACACCGGCGTCCAGCCGCTGACCCCGGCGCCCCTGATGGCGATCGCGGACGGCTTCCGCGTCGCCAAGGTGCTCGCGGTCGCGCTCGACTTCGACCTGTTCACCAAGCTCAGCGGCGGCGAGGGCACGACGCCCGAGGAGTTCGGCGCCGCCGAGGGGCTCGCCCCGCGCCCCGCGACGCTGCTGCTGACCGCGTGCGCCTCGCTCGGGCTGCTCGACAAACGGGACGGACGGTACGTCAACTCAGAGCTGTCCGAGGAGTTCCTGGTACGCGGCAAGCGCTACTTCTTCGGCGACCTGGTCACCTTCACCGACCGGCGCGAGTACGACGCGTGGGGCAAGCTCGACGTCGCCCTGCGCACCGACCGGCCCACCACCTGGGACCCGGACACCGAGCAGACCCTGTTCGACCCGCGGGACGAGCACATGGCGGAGCTCTTCCCCAAGGCGGCGCACTCCGGTGCGGTGTTCACCGCCCGGGCGATGGCCCTGTCGCACGACTTCGGCGCCTACCGGAGGCTGCTGGACGTCGGCGGCGGGCTGGGCTCCTTCTGCGGCGAGCTGTGCGCCCACCACCCGCACCTGCGGGCCACCGTCTACGACCTGCCGTTCGTCAGCAGGATGGCCGAGAAGCGGCTGGCGGAGACGGCGGTGGGCGACCGGGTGGACGCGCTGGGCGGGGACTTCTTCGCCGACGACCTGCCCACCGGCTACGACGCCATCCTGCTGACCAACATCCTCCACGACTGGAGCGACGAGGAGAGCGCGCGGATCCTGGCGAAGTGCCACGCCGCGCTCGGCTCCGGCGGCGAGGTCATCATCGGCGAGGCGTTCCTCGACGACGACGGCACCGGTCCGGTCGCGGGTGCCGTGGCGGGCCTGAACATGCTGGTCGAGACGGCCGCCGGCACCAACCGCAGCCGTGCCGCCTACACCGGGATGCTGAACCGGGCGGGTTTCACGGACGTCCGCCGGCTCGGGCTGGTCGTCGACGCGCCGCTGATCAACGGGGCGCTGGTGGCACGCAAGGCCTGAACGTTTCTCTTCCGGCGGCCCGGGCCCAGGGGGAGACCAGGGCCGCCGGAAAGTGGGGGATCCGAGGGAGCGGACCACCCGGACGACATCCGCGGGGCGAAGAGGAGGACTCGTCCCTGGTGGTCGTCACCATGGCGCCGGACCAGGGCGCCAGAGGAAGTAAATATATTTACCGCCGAGTACGCAAGGGCATGAAAAAATTCATGCGTCGCGTGAGCGTGAAAACGCCCCCGGGGTGACATGCCGGGGGCGTCAGTCGTCCAGGAAGAAGGCGTGCTGCTCCGCCGCCTGCTCGTACTTCTCCAGCCGGAGCTGGGTGCGCTCGGGGTCGGCGTCGGCCATGGCCTGGAGGAGGGCCGCGCACAGGACGCCCGGGGCCGCGTACGAGTCGAAGACGAGGCGGGAGCCGGTGGGTGCGGTGAAGGTCACATCCGCCTCGTCCACCAGCGGGCCGAGGGTGAGATCGGTGATCAGCGCGACGCGCAGGCCGGTGCCGCGGGCGGCCCGGACGGCCGCCAGGGTCTCCTTGGCGTGCCGGGGCATGGCGAAGGCGAGCACCCAGGTGCCGCCCGCCTCCCGGGACTGCAGCAGCGCGTCGTAGGCCACGCTGCCGCCCCGCGAGACCAGACGGACGTCCGGGTGGACGCGCCGGGCCGCGTAGGCGAAGTACTCGGCCAGGGAGACGGAGATCCGCAGGCCCAGCACGGTCAGGGGGACCGAGCGGGCCAGTTCGCGGCCGACGTCGAGGATCCGGTCGGTGTCGGCGAAGACGCGGCGCAGGCTCTCCAGGTTGGCGATCTCGGCGTCGACGGCCGCCTGGAGTTCGTTGCGGCGGCTCTCCGCCCGGGCCTCGGGGGCGCCGGCGACCGCGTTCAGGGCGATGGGCTGGAGCGCCTCACGGAGCGCGGGGTAGCCGTTGAAGCCCAGGGAGGTGGCGAAGCGGGTCACGGAGGGCTGGCTCACGCCCACGCGCTCGGCCAGGTCCGTGATCGACAGGAACGCGGCTTCGGTGAGGTGGTCGGTGATGTACTGCGCGATGCGCCGCTGGGCCGGGGACAGCCGGTGGCCGCCGAAGAGGGCGCGCACGGTGTCGGCCGGGGGCGGCTCGGCCCCCGGGGGCCGTCCGCCCGGAGTGATCGCGGACGCCTGCGCGCGTGCCTGCTGCCCTGATCGCACCGGTGTGCCCCCTTCTCGACTCTCCGGCTCAACATAACCCACCCGTCGTGGCCGGTGAGAGGTGATCGTCCACCGATGCGGCGGGCCTGTCGAGGGCTCAGTAACCGGCCGCGCGGACCGTTTCCGGGGCGGTGCGGTGTCCGCCCGCGGTCCGGCGGTCCCGGCGGGGGCGTCCCCGCTCGTAGGAGCGGAACGCGGCCACGCACACCAGGAGGGCGGCCGCGAACACGGGCAGCCAGGCGAGCCGGGCGAGCACCCAGCCGGGGCCGTCGGGCGGGGTGTGGAGGCCGGGCAGCGGGTCGCCGGCGAGCAGGCCGGTCGCGGTGACCGCCATCATCGCGGTCTGGTGCCAGAGGAAGACCGTCATCACGGAGAGGTTGAGCAGGGCCACGGCCGCCCAGAGGGCGGGGCGGCGGGTGAGGAGCCGCCGCAGCGGGCCGAGCAGCAGCAGGGCGGCGCCGCACTGGGCGAGGCCGAAGGTGACGGCGGCGAGGGTGGGCGGGTTGAGGTTGGAGACGGGGGCGCCGGGGACGCCGACCATGGAGGCCGGGTAGCCGGCGTACAGGACGAGTCCGGCGGTGGCGGCGGCGCCGCCGAGCAGCAGGGCCCATCCGGTCGCCCGGCTCCGGGGAAGGCGCCGGGACCAGGCGGCGCCGAGGCAGTACGGGACGAGCCAGCCGGCCGCCACGTCGATCCAGCCGAGCCAGGCGGGCGCGCCGAGGCCGAAGCGCAGGACGTCGACGGTGAGGACGACGGCGAGCGGCCAGGCCGGGTGGAGCCGGGCGACCAGCGGGGTCGCGGCCGTCAGCGCCGTGAAGACCAGCAGGAACCACAGCGGGGAGAGCACCAGATCGCACAGGGTGCGGACGGTGTCCGGGGTGACACCGGCGACGAGCATGGCGGCCGTCGCCACGGCCCAGACCGTCAGGACGGCGAGCACGGGGCCGAAGAGCCTGGTGACACGGGCGCGCAGCCATGCCCCGTAGGTGGTGCCCCGGGCGCGGGCGGCGGCGTGGCCGCGCGCCGCTACCATCCCGCCGACGAGGAAGAAGACGGCCAGGGTCTGGAACACCCAGGACGCGGGGGTGAGTGCGGGCAGGTGTCGCAGGGGGCTCGTGCTGTGGACGGTGCCGCTGTCGGCGACCAGGGCGGTCACCAGCCAGTGGCCGAGGACGACGCCGAGGACGGCCAGGGCGCGCAGCGCGTCGAGGGCGCGGTCCCGGCCGGGCGGGGTGGCGGCCTCGACGCGCCGGACGAGGTCGCGGAGGGCGGTGCGGGAGGTCATCGGGTCACCCCGTCGGGCGTCCGGCCGGAGACGATCCGGGCGATGTTCGTCAGGGACGGTGATCCGGGCTTGAGGTAGTCGCTGTGGCCGCCGTCGCCCGCCGGGAAGACCCGGGCGCCGAAGCCGGGCGAGACCGGGTCGGTGCCGAAGCCGACGCTGGTGAAGTGGAGCGGGATCCGGGCGTGGGGGATGTCGCCGATCCAGTCGCCGGCGCCGCGGCCGGCCCAGACGGTGGCGCGGGTGCGCAGCGCGGCGGCGTTGTCGCGGCCGGTGCCGGGGCTGCCGAAGAGGACGATGTCCGCGACGTCCAGGCCGGGAGCGGCGCTGCCGCAGACCACGGAGCCGTAGGAGTGGCAGAGGAGGGAGAGCCGGGCCGTGGGCGCGGCGGCGCGCAGTTCGCGGACGAAGCCGCGCAGGGCGGGGGCGGCGGCGTCGGCGAGGTCGGGGCTGATGGTGTCGGTGCTGAGGAGGGTGGGCGTCCGGTACCCGAGCCAGGCGACGACGGCGGCGCGGTCGCCCAGCTGTCGCTGGAGGGCCGTGGCTCCGTCGCGCAGTCGCCCGTAGGAGTCCAGGTTGGTGTCGGAGCCGGGTATGAGCACGGCTGTCCGCTCGGCGTGGGAGAGGTCGCCGAAGACCTCGGTGGTGCGGCCGCCGTCGCGGCCGTCGAAGGAGAGGAAGTGCCGGGTGGGGTCGGCCATGGCGCGCAGGTTGGCGGCGCGCCGGTGGTCGCCGTGGGCGGTGGCGGCCCGTTCGGCGGCCAGGATGCCGGCGCGGCCGGTGGTGTAGCGCTCGGCGAGGGTGGCCGGGGCCGTGTCGCGCAGCGGGGCGAGCGGAGCCGGGGCGGGTGCCGGTACGGCCGCGGGCCGGGCGGCGCCCGCCACCGGAACGGCCACCGAGGCGGCGACGAGGGCCGCGAGCAGGGTGCGGCGCAGACGGCGGCTGCGAGGGCGGGGCGCCATGGGTGGGTCCTTCCGTACCGGATCTGTGGGGTGCGGTACGGAAGGTAGGGAGACGGCCGTGCGGTCGGCGTCCCGCCGGGGAGCCACCTTTCGTGTAGCTCCGGGGTATGACGGGTAGGGGGTCGGCCCGGTGTCATCACGGGATGGCCTGAAAGCGACGATTCGTCAATTCCCTTTCCTCAGTGGTCAGTTGTGCGATTGATGAGGTACAGGGTGTTATCTACGCTCGCGGGGTGACTCTTCCCACGGAACCCATCGGCAGTGTTCCCCGTACCCCGGAGCTGCTCGCGGCCATGGCGGCCCACGCGTCGGGCGAGCTCGACGACGCCGGTCTCGCGGCGGCCCAGGACCTCGCGGTCCGTGACACGATCGCCCGCCTGGAGGAGGCCGGCTCGCCGGTCGTCACCGATGGTGAGCAGGCCAAGCCCAGCTTCGCGACCTATCCCGTCGCGGGGCTGGACCGGCTGGCGCCCGACGGCGTGGTGATCCCGTTCGCGGACGGGCACACGCGGCGGCTCCCCAGACTGACGGCCGGACCGCTGCGCTACACCGGCCACGCCGACCGCTATCTGGCGGCCGCCAAGCGGCATGCGAAGGTACCGGTCAAGCAGGCCGTCATCGCGCCCTCGGCGCTGAGCCTGCTCTATCCGCCCGACGGCATCGACGGCTACCCGCGCGAGGCGTTCCTGGACGACCTGACGAACGAGGCGGAGGCGGAGATCCGGCGCTGCCTGGAGGGCGGCGCGCACGTGGTGCAGCTCGACTTCACCGAGGGGCGTCTCTCCCTGAAGCTGGACCCCTCCGGAGGGGTGCTGGAGCAGTTCGTGGCGCTCAACAACCGGGTGCTGGAGCGGTTCACCGAGGCCGAGCGGGCGCGGATCGGGGTGCACACCTGCCCCGGCGGCGACCTGGACTCCACTCACAGCCTCGACGTCGACTACGCCGAGCTGCTGCCGAGGCTGCTGCGGCTGCGGGCCGGGAACTTCTACGTCCAGCTCGCGAGTGAACCCGATCCGGACAAGGTGCTGGCCGTCATCGCCGACCATCTGCCCACCGATGTACGGGTGTTCGTCGGGGTGACCGACCCCATCGACCCGCGCGTCGAGACGCCCGGGGAGGTACGGGACCGGGTGCTGGCCGCCGCCCGGCACCTGCCCGCGGACCGGCTGGGCACGTGCGACGACTGCGGCTTCTCCCCCTTCGCCGACGACACCTCCACCTCCCGCGAGACCGCGTTCGCGAAGGTCCGCGCCCGGGTCGAGGGGACCGCCCTGGCCGCCGCGACGCTGGGGGTGTGAGCGCGTACCCCGAGCGGGTGGCGTGCGCGGTCGCGCACGCCACCCGCACTACAGCCGGGCCCTCACGGCTTGGGGCACTCCTTCCACGCGAAGTGGTAGAGGGTGTTGATGCTGCCGTCGGTCGAGTCCATCGCCATGAGGCTCGTCGTCCTGGTGGGGTCGGAGGTGCCGGCGTCCACCCGCAGCTCGGTGTTGATGTTGAAGTAGCGCATGGCGCCGCACGGGGCGTAGACCAGTTGATCGATGTCCGTGGTGTCGGACGCCTGCCAGTCGTCGTTCTGCGGACCGCTGAAGTGGTGGTTGACGAAGGCGGTCTGGGACTGGCCCTGGAAGTAGTAGCTGGCCCGTTCGAGGCCGGTGGCGCCGCTCTCCAGGTGGGCGAAGCCGCGGTAGTCGGCCTTGGCGATCGCGTAGGTGAAGCCCTGGGGGACGTGGACGTTCAGGCTGAGCTGACAGTTCTTGCGGAAGTCGGTCGGCTTCGCCCCCACGCCCACCTGGGCGACGTAGCCGCTGTACGAGACGGTGAAGGCGGTGTTGTCCGGCGAGACGGCCACGTGTGCCGTCCCGGCCGGGCAGCCCGACCCGTTGACTCCCACCACGTCGATCACGATCCGGTCCGGGGGCGGCGGCACGGTCGTGGCCGCCGCCCCGGGAGCGAAGGTCGCGGCGAGGAGCGCCACGGCCGCGCCACCGGTCGTCACCGGTACGGACATCGGGTTCCCTCCCACTGCCTAGGGGCGCGCGCCGGCACCGGACGGCCCCCGGTCAGGGGCATTCCTTCCAGGCGAAGTGGTAGAGGGTGTTGACGCTGCCGTCGGTCGAGTCCATCGCCAGGAAGCTGTTGGTGCTCGACGGGTCGGAGGAGCCCGCGCTCACCCGCAGTTCGGTGTTGACGTTGAGGATGCGCTGCACGCCGCACGGGGCGTAGACGAGGGAGGCGACGTCGGTGACGTCGGAGGTCTGCCAGTCGTCGCTGACCGGGCCGGCGAAGCGGTGGCTGGCGGAGGAGGTCTGGGACTGGCCCTGGAAGTAGTAGCTGGCCTTCTCCAGGCCCGTCGCGCCGCTCTCCAGGTGGGCGAAGCCGCGGTAGTCCGCCCGGGAGATGGCGTAGGTGAAGCCCTGGGGGACGTGGATGTTCAGGCCGAGCTGGCAGTTCTTGCGGAAGTCGGTGGGCTTGGAACCGACGCCCACCTGGGCGAGGTAGTTGCTGTAGGAGACGGTGAAGGCGGTGTTGTCGGGCGCCACCGCCACGGCCGTCGTCCCCGCGGGGCAGCCCGAGCCGTTGACCGCGACCACGTCGATCACGATCCGGTCGGGCGGGGGAGCCTTGGACGCCGCGGCGGCCTGGGGCGAGAAGGAGGCGCCGAGGAGCGCCACGGCCGCGCCGCCGACGAGGAGAGGTCTGAGCATGGGAACCTCCGTGCTGGTGGGTGGTGTCCGAGAGGACGCCCTTCGCGCGGTCCATGCCAGCACCGGCTATAAGCCATGTACAGCTCAACTCCAGCCACCTCCGCTCCCCCGCCTGGTCCAGCACCGGGGCGGGCCTGCCGCCGAGGTGGCGAGCGGCCCGGCCCCGGCGTGGTTCACCGGCGGACCGTCGCGTGCCGCCGGCCGGCTTCGGGGCGGTCGAACCAGACGTGGACCTGGCCGGTCCCGATACCGCTCTCATAGGCGCTGAAGCGACGGCCCCGGGCCGCGCACTCCGCGCCGCCGAGCGCTCCGGCGAGCGTCAGGTAGTGGCCGAAACGCGCCTCGGGGGCGAAGCGCCGGTACTCCGGCATCGTTGCCAGGACCCGGTCGTGGCGGCCTTCCTCCAGCCACGCGATCCGCTGCTCGTCCGCCGCCCGGGCCTCGGGGGTGACGATGTTGTCCGGGTCCCCGGCCATGCGGTCGCGCAGCTCGGCCAGCGGCCGGAAGCGGTGCGAGAGCCCGCCCGAGGCGAGCAGCAGCACCTTCCGGTCCAGCTGGGCGACCGCCTCGGCGATCACCTCGCCGGCCCGCAGATGGTCCTCGGTGGTCGCGGTCTGGCAGATCGAGACGGACACCCAGGGCGTCCCGGGCCGCCCGAGGTACGTCCAGAGGTTGAGCGTCGCGTAGTGGACCGGCAGATACGGGTCGTCGTTCGCCGCGAGCCACAGCGGGCGCTTCGCCGCGCACTCCGCCACCGCGTCGGCGAGTTCCGGGTCGCCGGGCAGGTCGTAGGGCAGCCGGTTGACGGCCCCGGGCATCTCGTCCGAGGTGAACAGGCCCGCGCGGCGCGGATGGGAGGTGATCACCGTCTCGGTCGTGGTCGCCCAGTGGGAGTCGAGGACGACGACGGTGTCGTGCTCGACGGTGTCGATCACCTCCTCGCGGAGGCGCCGCAGCCCGGTCGCGAGGGTGAAGTCGCGGCCGCCGTTCTCCTTGACGCGTATGTGCTCGGGGAACATGATGACGGGCGCGTGCGAGAGCAGGCCCGCGCCGACGATGTCGCCCATGACGGGTTCTCCTTTGCGGGACGGGACTTCACGGGACGAGGAGGAGCTTTCCGGAGGTCGCGCGGGAGGCCAGGTCGGTGTGCGCCCGGTGGGCCTCGGCGAGGGGGTACGTCCCGGCGACGGTGAACCTGAGCGTGCCGTCGGCGATGCCCCGGAACACGTCGTTCGCCCGTCGTTCGAACTCCTCGACGGTGGCCCGGAAGTGCTCCAGGTAGGGCCGGGTCAGGGTGAGCGAGCCGCCCCACATCAGCCGCATCACGTCGACGGGCGGCACGGCGCCGCTCGCGCCCCCGAAGAGGACCAGCGTGCCGCGCACGCGCAGCGAGGCGAGGCTCGCGTCGAAGGTGGCGGCGCCGACGCCGTCGTAGACCGCGTGGACGCCCTCCCCGCCGGTGAGCGCGCGGACCTCGGCGGCCAGGTCGTCGGTCTCGCTGTAGCGGATGACCTCGTCGCAGCCGTTGGCGCGGGCGATCCGCTCCTTCTCCTCGGTGGAGACCGTGCCGATGACGCGGACGCCCCGGCGCCCCAGCATCTGGGTGAGCAGCATGCCCACTCCCCCGGCGGCGGCGTGGACGAGCACGGTCTCGCCCGCGCGGGCCGGGTAGGAGTCGTGGGCGAGGAAGTGGGCGGTCATGCCGTGGACGAGGACGCCGCCGGCGGTCGGCAGGTCGATGGCGTCGGGCACGACGATGGCCTTGTCCTCGGGCACGAGGACGCGTTCGGCGTAGCTGCCGAGCACGGTCGTCCAGGCGACCCGGTCGCCGGGCGCGAAGCGGGTGACGCCGGGGCCGACGGCCAGGACGACGCCGGAGCCCTCCTCGCCGGGCACGCAGGGCACGGGCAGCGGGTAGCGGCCCTCGCGGCGGTAGAGGTCGATGAAGTTGACCCCGGCGGCGGCGAGTTCGACGAGGATCTGGCCCTCGCCGGGCCGCCCGGGGTCGGGCTTCTCGACGTAGAGCTGGACCTCGGGTCCCCCGGTCTCCCGGATCTCGATGGCGTGCATCAGCGCTGTCCCTTCGGATCGGTGAGTGCCGGAGCGGTGAATGCCGGAGCGGTGAGTGCGACGTCGTAGGCGCGCAGCCAGTCGTCCATCCGGACGGTGGATTCGACGAGGATGCGCTCGAACTCGGAGAGGCTGCCGGTGGCGGTCCTGCCGGTGAGGCGCTCCACCGCGTCGCCGTCGAGGTAGGGGCGCAGCGGTGCTCCGCCGTCGCCCGCCGCCTTGGTGAGGCCGGTGATGAGGGCGCGGTCGTAGGCGGGGTCCTGGATCGAGGGGTAGGCGGCCTTCTTGCGGCGGAGCACCGACTCGGGCAGCAGGTCGGCGGCGGCCGCGCGCAGCAGTGCCTTCTCCTCGCCGCTGAAGGTCTTCATCTCCCAGGGGACGTTGAAGACGTACTCGACCAGGCGGTGGTCGCAGAACGGCACCCGGCCCTCCAGGCCGACGGCCATGCCCATGCGGTCCTTCTTGTCGAGCAGGATGGGCAGCCAGCGGGTGAGGGTGACGTAGCCGAGCTCGCGGGTGCGCCGCTCCTCGGCGCCCTCCCCTTCCAGGCGGGGGACCTCGGCCAGGGCGGTGCGGTAGAGGTCGGCCTCGTACTCGGCGAGGTCGATGCCGTCCACGAACCACGGGTGGAACAGCGACCGGGGGTCGAGGCCGCGGTGGGCGCCCAGCTTGAGCCAGGGGAAGGTGCCGGCCGCCCTCGCCTCCGGGTCGGAGAACCACAGGTAGCCGCCGAAGACCTCGTCGGCGCCCTCCCCCGACAGGGCCACGGTCGCGTGCTCGCGGACGGCGGCGAAGAGCAGGTGGAGGGAGACGTCCAGGTCCGCGAAGTTGAACGGCAGGTCCCAGGCGCCGAGGACGGCCTTGCGGACGGCCGGGTCGAGGAGCCGCGCCCGGTCCAGGGTGATCATGTGGTGGTCGCTGCCGACGTGGCGGGCGACCTCCAGGGCGTAGGGGCCGTCGGGGGTGGGGCGGATGGCGTCGGCCCGGAAGTTCTCGGTGTGGCCGGTGAAGTCCACGGAGAAGGTGGAGAGGCGTTCGCCGTCGGCGGCCCGGGTCCGGGCGGCCAGCGCGGTGACGGTGCTGGAGTCCAGCCCTCCCGACAGCAGCGAGACCAGCGGCACGTCGGCGACCATCTGCCGGGGGACGATGTCGTCGAGCAGCTCGCGGACGGTGGCGACGGTCGTCCTCAGGTCGTCGGTGTGGGGGCGGGCCGTAAGGGCCCAGTAGCGCTCCTCGCCGATCCCGGACCGGCCGACGCGCACCAGGTGGCCCGGCTTGACCTCGCGCATCCCCCGGAAGGGCACCCGGCCGGGGGTGCGCAGGAACAGCAGCGCGTCGCACAGCTCCTCGGGGCCGGCGGCGGCCTCGGCCAGGGGGTTGGCGAGGATCGCCTTGGGCTCGGAGCCGAAGAGGACGCCGCCGTCGGTCGGGTGGTAGAAGAGCGGCTTGACGCCGAGGCGGTCGCGGACGAGCAGCAGTTCCTCGCGGGCGGTGTCCCAGATGGCGATCGCGTACATGCCGTTGAGGCGGTGGACGAAGTCCGCGCCCCACTGGAGGTAGGCGCGCAGCGCCACCTCCGTGTCGCTGCGGGTGGTGAACCGGTGGCCGAGGAGGACGAGTTCCTCGCGCAGCTCCCGGAAGTTGTAGATCTCGCCGGCGTAGGAGACGACGGCGCGGGGCCGGTCGCCGGGGCCGCGCTCGGGGGTGCGCATCGGCTGTGCGCCGTGCTCCAGGTCGATGACGGCCAGTCTGCGGTGGCCCAGGGCGGCGTGGGTGTCCAGCCAGAGGCCCTCGGCGTCGGGTCCCCGGGCGGCCAGGGTGCGGGTCATGGCCGTGACGGTCGTGTGCTCGGAGGTGAGGTCGCGGGTGAAGTCGACCCACCCGGTGATGCCGCACATGTGGTTCTCCGTTCTCCGTTTCTCGGTGGCGGTCGGGGGCGGGGGCCGGTCAGTCGGTGGGGGCCAGGTCCTGCCAGGGCCCCCGGCGCCAGCCGGCGGTGTCGTAGTCGTCCAGGCAGTCCTGGACGAGGGCCTCGTAGCGGGCGAGGCTGCCGCGCTTGCCGGCCCAGCGCAGCGCGTCCAGCCGGACCTGCTCGCCGTTGCCCGAGTAGTTGCGCTCGTAGAGCTCGTGGCGGCCGCCGAACTCGGTGCCGATCGCGTCCCAGACCAGCTTGAGGAGCTTGATGCGGTCTTCGGCGGTGGTGTCCGAGCCCCGGTAGAAGCGGTCGATGAGCGGCCGCAGTTCGGGGTTGGCGAGGTCGCGGGCGCTGGAGGGCACGGCCAGCGGCGCGCCGCCGAGGGTGGTCTCGAAGAGCTCGTGGACCCGGTCCCAGATCTGGGCGTTGTACATCCGCATCGCGGAGGCGTGCTCCAGCCGGGGGACGACCGTGCCGCCGCTGCCGGGCTCGGGGTCGTACGCCATGGCGGAGGTGAGCGCCCACACCATGTCGCGCATGGTGACGATCTCGCCGACGGCGGCCTGTACGCCCCGGAAGGCGTCGGTGCCGTTCGCCCTGGTGCCCCGGGAGAGCAGCCCGGCCATCAGCTCCAGCTTGACGCTCAGCCGGATCCCGGACTGGAAGTTGTAGAGGTTGGGGAAGCCGGAGGTGGCGTAGAAGCCGGTGGCGCGCTCGATGTCGCGGTATACGAGGACGTCCTCCCAGGGGATCAGCGCCTCGTCGAGGAGGAGCACGGCGTCGTTCTCGTCGAAGCGGCTGCTGAGCGGGGCGTCGAACGGGCTCGTCCCGGCCTTGGCGTAGGGGGTGCGGCTGACGAGCCTCACGCCGGGGTTGTCCATCCGGACGAAGAAGACCAGGGCGAACGGCTCCGCCTTGCCGGGGACGAGGGCGGCCGAGCCCACGGGGGCGACGAACCCGGCATTGGTGATCGCCGAGCCCGTGGCCAGCATCTTCGCTCCGCTGACGACCACTCCGGCGTCCGTCTCGCGCACGGCGCGGACGTAGACGTCCTCCATGTCGTGGATGGCGCGCTTGCGGTCGACCGGCGGGTTGATGATGACGTGGTTGAGGTAGAGGGCCTTGCGGGCGAACTCCTCGTACCAGGCGGTGGCGTTGGCCGCGTACGGGCCGTAGAAGTCGGCGTTCACGCCGAGGCCGGCCATGAAGGACGCCTTGTACTCGGGGGTGCGGCCGAGGAAGCCGTAGCTCATCCGCGCCCAGGTGGCGATGGCCTCGCGGGCCTCGACGAGCTCGGCGGCCGAGCGGCTGGGCTTGAAGAACTTGTGGGTGCGGATACCGGTGGCCTCGTCGACGCCGGTGAGGACGTCGGCGGTGGCCGGGTCGTGGAGGGCGTCGTAGAGCCGGGCCACCGACAGGGCGGAGTTGCGGAAGGCCGGGTGGCGGGTGACGTCCTTGACGCGTTCGCCGTCCAGGTAGACCTGGCGGCCGTCGCGGAGGCTCTCCAGGTACTCGTCGCCCGTCATGAGGGTGTCGTGGGTGGTCATCGCACCAGCCCCGGGTTGTCCAGCGGCGGGGTGCCGAGCACCTGGACGCGGCGCAGGTGGCGGGGGGCGCCGCTGGTGAAGGCGTTCCGGCCGTGCAGCAGCGAGTAGTTGTCGGTGACGACCAGGTCGCCGGTGCGCCAGCTGTGGGCGTAGAGGTGCGCGGGGTCGTACAGGGCGGCGCGCAGGGTGCGGTGCGCCTCGGCGAGGTCCTCCTCGGGCAGGCCCGTGAAGCGGAGGTCGGGGTGGTTGACGAAGCCGGCGTCGTCGGTGGCCGTGGGCTCGTTGTAGCGGATGACGGGGGTGCCGCTGTGGGGGTGGGTGGTGACGAGCGGCGAGACGGTGACGCTGTCGTAGAACTCCATCGTGCGCTGGTAGGTGCCGGTGACCCGGGACCACTTCTCGACGGTCGCGGGATCGGTGTTCCGCAGCACGGCGGCGGTGTCGGAGAACGTGGTCTCGCCGCCGTCGCCCGCGCCGGGGGCGTGGACGCACTGGAATATCTGGAACTCGGGTATCTGCTCGCGGTACATGCCGTCCCAGTGCATCGGCATGTAGCTGGAGTCGAAGATGTGGTCCTCGGGCCGTTCCTTCTCGACCAGGTCCAGGACGGTGCCGAAGGGCCAGACGCTCGGCTCGCCCCAGCGCTCGCAGTATGCGGAGAGTTCCTCGGGCGTGCCGAAGGTGTCGAAGCCGCGCAGCAGGAGGACGCCGTGTTCGCGGACCAGCGCGCGCAGGGGGTCGACGGCGAGGTCGCGGACGTGGGCGCCGGGTTCCGGTGCCTGGATCGCCACGCCGAAGGGGGCGATCGCCGTCACGGCGTAGCGGCTGTCGTCGAGCGGGCCTGTGAGCGGGTCGGTGAGTGGTCCGTGCTCATCGGTCATGGTGGTCTCCTCGGGCGGAGTGGGGGTGGTGGTCACGCGCAGGCCCTGTTCCACGGCTCGCGGTGCGCGGGGGCGGGGACCGTTCCGGCGGCCGTCGGCTCCAGGACGTAGTGGCTGGGGCGGCCCGCCCGGTACGCCAGGGCGGCGCCCGCCTCCTCGGCCTCGGCCCGCTTCATGAGCGTGTAGCGGCCGCCGGTCTCGACGGCGACGCTGTGCCAGGGCGTCAGCCAGACGTCGGGGGTGTCGGCGAGCAGGATGCCGATCTTGTCCGTGGCGCAGGGCTGGGGATGGATGGACAGCCGGACGGCGGCGGGGAAGAGCTGCCCCAGCAGGTCGCCCCACGCCTTGCTCCGCTGGATGACGCCGTAGGCGAGCTTGCGGCAGTGCCGCTGGAGGGCGGACCGGGTGCCGGTGTAACCGGGGCCGGAGAGGTCCTCCAGCATGAACCGGGTGATGCCCCGGTACATGGCCAGCGGGGCGCCTCCGGCACGGACCTCCTCGCGCAGCTCCTCGACGGTGGGGGCGTAGCCGGAGGACAGCATGGCGCGCATGTCGACGTGGCCGGCGCCGCTGTAGACGTCGTCGAGGGTGAACTGCTCGAGGTGGGTCGCGCCGATCCTCTTGATCATCCGGTCGATGCTCCGGACGTAGCCGGTGACGTCCTCGTCGCTCACGCCGAGGAGGTCGTTGAAGACCCGGCCGTCGGAGCAGAGCAGAATGGCGGCGCCGGGCGGATAGACGGCGGCGACGCGCTCGCACAGCCCGTCGAGGAAGCGCAGGGCGAGCTCCTCGGCGAGGTCGGGCAGCGGGCCGAGGACCTTGGCGGGGTTGGGGGACTTCGTCGGGAACGCCGGCAGGACGAAGTCGATGCGCCGTCCGCTCTCCATGGCGCTGCGCACCGTGTCCAGGTGCTGCCTGACACACCGGAGGCAGACCCGTCCGGCGCAGCCTCCGTCGCGCAGTCTGCGCTGGTGGGCGAGGACCTCCCGGAGTACTTCTACGGCGGCCAGTTCGATATCGGGTGCGGCTGGATCGGACACCGCGTCTCCCTTCGTGGACGTGGCTCCCACGGTGCCGGGCGGGCGCATGAGAAACGCACAAGGACCACGCGGCGCGGCGCGCGGGCCTGTCGGGCCCGCGCGCCGCGCCGTGGTGAAGGGGGCCGGGCGCTATGCCGAGGGTGTCCCCTGGGCGAGGGGGCGTGCCGGGGTGGCGGTGCGCGCGGCGGCGGCTATCTCCAGCCGGGCGCGCTCGGCCCAGTACGGCATGCGCAGGCCCCGGAACCCGGCCAGGGCCTCGGCGAGGTGGCCCGCGCCCCGGCCCGGGTCCCCGAGGGCGGCGTGGGTGCGGCCCAGCCAGTACGCGGTGAGGGCCGCGCCCCGGCGCTCGCCGAGCTCGGCGAAGATGGACGCCGCCTCGCCGAGCGGGCCGAGCGCGCGGGGCGCCTGGTCGAGGCCGAGGCCGACGTGCATCTGTCCCAGCGTCAGCAGGGCGTACGCCTCTCCCGGGCGGTGCCGCACCATGCGGAACCCGGCCAGGGCGCGGTGGAGATGACGGGCGGCGCGGCCGAACCTGCCGTGCCCGATCTCGGCCCGGGCCAGCATCTGGAGGACGTCGGCGAGCGCGAGCGGGTGGCCCAGCCGCTCCGCGGCCTCCAGGGCCGGCTCCAGGACGTCGATGGCCGCCGCCTCGCGCTGCCGGCACAACAGGGCGGAGCCCAGGCTGCGCAGGGCGACGACCCGGCCGTGCGCGTCGCCGAGGCGCTCCATGACGGCGGCGGCCGTCTCGGCGTCCTCGTGGGCGAGGGCGGCCATGCCCCGGTCGGCGACGGCGAAGCTGCGGTGGGTGCGCAGCCGGGCGGCGTGGTGCTCCTCGCCCAGCTCGTCGAGCCGTTCGATGGCCGGGGCCCAGCGGGTCACGGCCTCGTCCACCTGCCCCCGTACGGCCAGGGCCCTGGCCAGGGAGCCCTGGGCGACGGCGGCGGCGACGGGGTCGTCGTCGGCGGTGGCCCGGTCGAGCGCGGCCTCCGCGACCCGCTCCCACTCGTCCCACCAGTTCCGCAGGTGGCAGATGTCCTCCATGACGGCGGCGAGTTCGGCGGTCTGCGCGCCGAAGCCGGAGGCGGCGGCGAACTCGACGGCCGTGACCAGGCCGGGCCGTTCGCTCTCCAGCCAGCCGAACGGGTCGTCCGTCGCGGCCCCCTGGGCTTCGCCGGCGGCGGGCCAGGGCCCCGGTCCGGCGACGTCGCCGGTGCCCGCCCGGACGAGCCGCTCGGCGGCGGCGCGGACGCGGCAGAGGCAGTCGTCGAGCAGTCGTGCCACGGCCGCCCGCCGCCATTCGTCGCTCTCCTCGGCGAGGGCGCGCTCGGCGGCGTAGGCGTGCAGCAGGTCGTGAGTGCGGTAGCGGGGCCGGCCCTGGCCGTCGACACGGGCGACGCGCACGAGGTTCGCTTCGAGCAGCGCGGCGAGCAGGGCGTCGGTGGTCCGGCCGGTCCCGGCGCCGGGTTCGTGGCGGGGGTGCGGGTCGGGGTCCGCGGGGCGGTCGCCGGGCGGGGCGGTCAGGAGGGCGGTGAGGGCCCAGGCGGGGAACTCGGGCGAGGGGAGCATGCCGATGGCGCGGAAGGCCCGCGCGGCGTCGGGCGACAGGTCGCGGTAGGTGGCGGCGAGCCAGACGTGGGCGGTGAGTTCCCCCGCCGGGTGCCGGTGCTCCTCGGGGCACCCGCGTGCCTCGGCGAGCCGGTCGGCCAGGCAGCTCACCCGCCAGTGGGGGCGGCTCGCGAGGGCCGCGCCCGCGACGCGCAGCGCCAGGGGCAGGCCGGCGCAGCCCGCCAGGACCTGTTCGGTCGCCTCCGGTTCCACGGCGAGGCGCCGGGTGCCGGTGATGCGCCGCAGCAGGGTGGCCGCCTCCTCGTCGTCGAAGGGGGCGATGTCGATGAGGTGCGCGCCGTCGAGGCCGGCGAGCCGGTTCCTGCTGGTGGCCAGGACGGCGCATTCGGGGGCGCCGGTGAGCAGCGGGCGGATCTGGTCCGCGTCCCGTACGTCGTCGAGGACGACCAGGGCCTTCCGGTCGGCCGCGAGGGAGCGGAACATCGCGACGCGGTCCACGGTCGCCCGGGGCACGGACGAGCCGGGGACGCCCGCGCGGCGCAGCAGCTCCGCGAGGAGGGCGGCGGGCGTGCGCCGGGGACCGCGCGCGCCGTCCAGGTGGAGGAACAACTGGCCGTCCGGGAAGGCGTGCCGCAGCAGGTGGGCGAGGCGGGTGGCCAGGGTGGTCTTGCCGACGCCCGGGGGACCGGTGAGGACCACCACGGACGCGGCCGGGGCCGGCCCGGCGGAGGGGACGGCGGCCGGGAGCGCGCCCACGGGACGCGCGGCGGCGAGTTCGAGGAGCGCGGCGGCACGGGACATCACCAGGTCGCGTCCGGTGAAGTCGGCGATGTCGGAGGGGAGCCGGGGGTCCGGCCGCCAGACGGCCACGGGCCGTACCGGCTGGACGGGCCGGCCCGGCGCGTCGCCCAGCGCCGGGTCCCTGGTGAGCACCGCGCGGTGCAGTCCGCGGAGTTCGTCGCCGGGTTCGAGGCCGAGCTCGTCCCGCAGGGCGGCGCGGGCGAGGGCGTACGACTTGAGCGCGTCGCCCGGCCGGTGGCAGCGGTACTGGGCCACCATCAGTTTGGCCCACAACGACTCGCGCAGCGGGTCGCGCTCCACCTGTGCCAGCAACTGGCCGACGAGTTCGCGGTGTTCGCCGAGGGCGAGCCGGGTCTCGGCGTAGTCCTCGAAGGCGGTCAGCCGGGCCTCCTCGACGCGCGCCACCTCGATCTGGAGGGCCTCGTGGTGCGTCACCCGGTCGAACGCGCGGCCGCGCCACAGCGCGAGCGCCTCCCGCAGATTGCAGACCGCTCTTCGCTGGTCGCCCTCCGCCAGCGCGACCCGCCCCCGGGCGACCAGGTCCTCGAACCGGTACAGGTCCAGCTCGTCGGGGTCCACGCGCAGTTGGTAGCCGCGGTGGCCCAGGCTCAGCCGGTCCTCGCCGGAGGCGGGGCCGAGCACCCTGCGCAACGCGGCGACGTAGCTGCGGACGTTGGCGTGGGCGGACGCGGGCGGGCTCTCCCCCCAGATCTCGTCGCACAGGCGGTCCGCGGACACGGCGGTGTTGGCGTTGACCAGCAACGTGGCGAGCAGGGTGCGTTGTTTCGGCCCGCCGAGCGGCAGGGCCCGGCCGTCCGCGACGGCCTCGAGCGGCCCCAGCACCTTGAACTCGACGCGCGGAACATCGACCCGCATGGCCACCCTTCCACCGGCCGCGGGGCACAGCGCGTCACCGCTCCGCCGTACGCGACTCGAACGAATGTAAGTCCTTCAACCTTAGGGTGAATGCGGCGGACGATGTTCCACTTGCCGTGACCTGGGAGGGAACGGTACGGACGGCTACTCCTCGATGGCCCCGCCCACGGCCCGCAGGTGGTCACGGAACGTCAGGGATGGGTCCTCCCGGCGGCGGGCGAGGTAGGCGCCGAAGCGCACCTGGTCGCGCAGGGAGACTCCCGCGCGGATCTGTTCGGCCTGGCGGCGCTCGGTGTCGCGGATGTTCTCCGCGAGCGCGAGGAGCTCTCCGGCGCGGTCGGCCGGAAGGAACAGCACGCCGTCGTCGTCACCGACGACCACGTCCCGGCGGCTCACCGTCCACTCCCCCACCGTGGCGGACTCCAGCGCGTCACCGGGGCGGGCGTCGAGGCGCAGGGGCCCGGCCGGGGTCGCGCCGAGGCTGAAGACGGGCAGCCCGATCGCCCGGATGTCGGCGGTGTCGCGGTGGAGCCCCCAGATCACGACGCCCTCCAGCCCGGCGCCCCGGGCCTCCAGCACCGCGAGGTCGCCGACGCACGCCTCGTCGAGCCGGCCGCCGTTGTCGACCACGAGGACGTCGCCGGGCGCGGCGTCCTCGAACGCCTCCAGGAAGACGTCGACGCTGCCGACGTGCCGGGCGGGCAGCACCCGTCCGGCCAGCCGGCCGCCGGGCTCCACGGCGCTCAGCCCGGCGGGCCCGCAGCGCACCGGGACCCGGGCGCGCACGCACGCGTCGGCCAGGTGGGCCGTGGTCAGGGACGCGCAGCGCTTCCGAAGCTCGTGCCGGTCCATGCGGTCTCCCCCATCGCAATGTCCACACAGGTCACGGTCAGTTTAGGGGCGGGGGCGCATACGGGAAGGGCGGCGGCGCCCCGGGGTGGGGTGCCGCCGCCCTTCGCGACGCGTGGGGGTTCTGTGGCT
>NZ_JBTOLC010000043.1:0-48659 GCF_054551825.1 Streptomyces sp. L500 | reverse complement strand
GGACGTGGGCGTGGCCATGAACACCGGTACCTCGGCCGCCAAGGAGGCCGGGAACATGGTCGACCTGGACTCCAACCCCACCAAGCTCATCGAGATCGTCGAGATCGGCAAGCAGCTGCTGATCACCCGTGGCGCGCTCACCACGTTCTCCATCGCCAACGACGTCGCCAAGTACTTCGCGATCATCCCCGCGATGTTCGCCGCGGTCCACCCCGGCCTCGACAAGCTCAACATCATGCGCCTGCACAGCCCGACCTCGGCGATCACCTCGGCGATCGTCTTCAACGCGCTGATCATCGTGGCGCTGATCCCGCTCGCGCTGCGGGGTGTGCGCTATCGGCCGACGTCCGCCGCCTCGCTGCTCAGCCGCAACATCTGGGTCTACGGGCTGGGCGGGCTCGTCCTGCCGTTCCTCGGCATCAAGCTCATCGACCTGGCCGTGCAGTTCGTCCCCGGCCTCCGCTGACCGGCCCGTGAGAACCCGTGAGAAGAGGCGTCGTCCATGTTCCCGCACCTCCCGCCGATGCTGCGGCAGCACCTGTCGGCCCTCCGCATGCTCCTGGTGTTCACCGTCGTCACAGGCATCGTCTATCCGCTCGCCGTCACCGGCATCGGTCGGCTGGCCTTCGGGCACCAGGCCGACGGTTCTCTGATCGAAGACCACGGCAAACCCGTCGCCTCCCGCCTCCTTGGCCAGAACTTCGCCCTGCCGAAGAAGAACCCCGACGACATCTCGGAACCCCTTCGCCCCGATCCCCAGTGGTTCCAGCCCAGGCCCTCCGCCGCCGACGCGGGTAAGGGCGCGGGCCCCTACGACCCCACTTACTCGGGCGCCTCCAATCTGGGCCCGGACAACCCCCGGCTCGTCATGACGATCGCCGAACGGCGCGCCGCCGTGGCCGCCTTCGACGGTGTCGGCCCCGCGTCGGTCCCCACCGACGCGCTCACCGCCTCCGGCTCGGGACTCGACCCCGACATCTCCCCCGCCTACGCGTACGAACAGGTGGCCAGGGTCGCCAAGGCCCGCGGCCTGCCGGCCGAGCGGGTGCGAGCGCTTGTGGCCACTCATGTACGCGGTCGTGAACTGGGCTTCCTCGGACAGGAACGGGTCAGTGTGATCGAGCTCAACCACGCCCTCGCTCTCCTGCCCGCTTGAGCTCGCCTCGGATTGCCGTCATCGGGTCTCGTCATCCCCCGGAGCGGGTTGACGGGCCCCGGTGGTGGACCGGTCGACGGACCGGTCGGCAGCCCCCGAGCGCCGTGCGACCACCGGCAGGGCGAAGACGACCGCCCGCCGCCCGGTGCCCCGGTGGCCGCCGGCACCGGCCTCCCATGCGCCTCCCATGGCTTCGACGAGGTCGCGGGCCAGCAACAAGGACAGGCTTTCGGTCCGTTCGCCTGCCGTCCTTCCCGCCGGGGCGGTCACCGCATCCGCCTCGGCTCCGGCACCCTCCATGCGCATGATCAGCCGGCCGTCCGACACCTGGGCCGTGAGAACGGGCGACCGGTCGGGGCCGCCGCCTCGCAGGGCCTCCGTCACGACAGTGGTGAGGACGCGGGCGAGGACCGCGGCATCGGCGATGACGTCCGGCAGATCCTCCGGGAGCGCGACCGAGATCGTGCGGCCGCCGGGCCCGAGGTCGTCCAGCACGGTGGTGAGCACCTCGCCGACGTCGACCGGGCGCAGGTGCAGCTCCAGGGCGCCCGCCTGCAACCGGCCGAGATCGTCGAGCTCACCGGCGAGCCGCTCGGCGCGTCCGGCCGAGTGCCGTGCCTCCGCCAGCAGCCGCGCCCGTTCGCGTGCCGGCCGGTCGGCGGCCGGGTCCGCCAGCCGGGCGAGTGCCGCGCTGATCGCGGCCAGCGATGTCCGGAAGTCCCGGACGGCCACGGCGATCAGCATCGCGCGGCTTCGTTCCGCGGTCTCCCGCGTGCCGGTCCCGGCGGTCTGGAGCGCGATCCGGCCATGGGCGTGGGCGATGCCCAGCTGTGCGGCGCACGCCGCGAAGATGTCCTGGTCGTCCGCGCTCAGGCCGCGGCCGCGAGCGGCCAGGGTCAGGTGCTCGTCGATGGGGCTCTCCAGGTCGGCGTCGTACGGACGCTCGGGTGGTCGTTCACCGGCGCTGGCGACGACGAACCAGCGGGGTCGGGCCACCGGGTCGTCGGCTCGCTCGAGCAGGCTGACGGCGGTGAGGCCGAAGTTCTCGCGCAGTTGCTCGACAAGGGCGGGGAGATCGCGGCCGTGCATCATGGCCGTCGCCAGCCGACTGAGGGCGTGGGCCTCGGCGGTGACGCGCGTGGCCCGGTAGGTGCGCCGGCTGACGAGGCCGGCCGCCGATCCGACCAGCGCCGCGACGGCGACGAAGACCGTCAGGGCGAGGATGTCGTTGCCGCGTTCGATACCGAAGGTGTGTACGGGCGTGGTGAAGAAGTAGTCGGCGAGGAGCCCTGCGGCGAGCGCGGCGAGCAGGGCCGGGCCGAGGCCGCCGACGAGGGCGACCACGACGACCGCCAGCAGGTACAGCACCAGGTCGCTGGAGAGGTCGAGGCGGTCGCGCAGTGTGGTGAGGACGGCCGTCAGCGCGGGCAGGAGTACGGCCGCCCCGGCCACGGCCGGCCAGAACCGCTTGCGGCCGGTTCCCCGGCCGGGGCGTGGCAGCGTGAGACCGGTGACTCCGGCCGCTTCCTCGTGTGTGACGACGTGGACGTCGATGGGGCCGGAGTCGCGGATCGTCCGCCGTCCCACGTCACCCCGCAGCAGGGAGCCGAGGAGGCCCCGGCGGCCGGCACCGAGGACGACCTGGGTGATGTTCTCCGCGCGGGCGAAGTCGAGAAGCCCCTGCACGACGTCGTCGGCGGTGGTCTGGTGGTAGCTGCCGCCCAAGGACTCCACGAGCGCGCGCTGTTCGGCGAGAACCGTGGGATCGGCGTCGACGAGTGCGTCGCCCGGTGCGACGTGCAGGGCCAGCAGCTCGCTTCCGGGCGTCCTGGCGGTGATGCGGGCGGCACGACGGATGAGCGTCTCGCCCTCCCGGCCGCCGGTCAGCCCGACCAGGATGCGTTCCCGGGTCTCCCATGGTGCGACGATCCCGTGCTCGGTCCGGTAGCGCTGGAGGCCCTCCTCCACCCGGTCGGCGAGCCACAGGAGGGCGAGCTCGCGGAGGGCGGTGAGGTTGCCGATTCGGAAGTAGTGGGTGAGGGCCGCCTCGATGCGGTCGGGTGGGTAGATGTCGCCGTGTGTCATGCGACGGCGCACCGCTTCGGGTGGCAGGTCGACCAGCTCGATCTGGTCGGCCCGGCGCGCCACTTCGTCCGGGAGTCTTTCCCGCTGCCGTACGCCGGTGATCTGCGTGACGACGTCGTTGAGGGACTCGAGGTGCTGGACGTTGAGGGTGGTGACGACGTCGATGCCGGCGTCCAGGAGGTCCTCGACGTCCTGCCACCGCTTGGCGTTGCGGCTGCCGGGCACGTTGGTGTGGGCCAGCTCGTCCACCAGGGCGACCTGCGGATGACGGGCGAGGACGGCGTCGACGTCCATCTCGGTGAACTCCGCCCCGCGGTGGAGCACGGTCCGGCGCGGGACCGTCTCGATGCCCTCGGCCATGGCCGCGGTGGGCCGGCGTCCGTGCGGCTCGACGAACCCGATGACCACGTCGGCGCCCTGGGCGAGCAGTCGTCGGCCCTCCGCGAGCATGGCGTAGGTCTTGCCCACACCCGGGGCGGCCCCGAGGTAGATCCGCAGTTTCGCGTGCGCCGCCATCGACCGACTCCCGCCGACTCGTCCATGAGTCCCCGGCCGGACCGCGTGCCGGATCGCGTGCCCGACCGGCGGCCCTCCGGTTTCCATGGTGCGTCCCCGCCGTAGCGGCCGCCCGGCGCCTACCGTCGGGTGGCCGCCGCTGGAAGCCGGGTGGCGGCGGCCGGGGCTCCGAGGGCGTAGTGCACGTAGGTGTGGATCAGCCGGAAGCCGGACTTCGCGGCCAGGTGGCGGCTGGGGTGGTTGTCGCGGGAGCAGCTCCACGACGGGACGCGGCCCCGGGCGGTGATGTCGGCGCACAGGGCGCGGACGCAGGCGGAGGCCAGCCGCCGGCCGCGCTCGGCGGGCAGGGTGGCCACGGCGATGTCCTCGTAGCGGCTGCCGGCGAAGAGGGTGCAGGCGAGGGAGAGCAGTCGCCGGTCGCGGAAGGCTCCCCAGCCGTGGCCGGACGCGGCGAGCCCCGGCGGGCCGCCCCAGCTGGTGGCGGTCCAGGCGAGGTCCGGGCCGAGAGCCCGGACCTCGGGGGTGTCGGCGGGCGTGAGGGGGCGGACGACGACACCGGGGGCGGGCCGGACGGCGGGCACCGGGCCGTCGTACGCCCAGATCATGCGCTCCCAGGGCACGATCCGTACGAAGGCGCTGCCGAGTACGGGCAGAAAGCGGTCAGGCGTGACCACGTAGCAGTGGGCGAGATACGCGAGGTCCTCCAGGGCCGTCGCGCCGGGGTCGCCGGCGAGGACGGCGTACCCGGCGCAGGAGACGGCGGCGGCCCGTGGACGCAGGGGGTGGTCGGCCCACCAGGTGCCCAGTGCGGTGCGGGCGGCGTGCTCGGGAAGGGCGCCCACACCCGGGCGGCCGGCGGGGAACATCACCTGCCGGGCCCGAATCGCGGGCGCGGTGCGAAGGGCGTTGTGCTGCGGCATGACGGCTCCGGGGAACCCGGGGGGGGCGGGCGGTGGGGCACCGCCCGCCCCGGTGGTGACGGCCCGCGGTCAGCTGCAGGCCTTGCTGCCGTGGTTGGCGTTCTTCTTGCGGCGGGCTCGCTTCTTACGGGCGCGCTTGGACATCGGGGGTCGTTCCTTCCTTCGAAAAGTTCGTTGACGGGCTGCGGGGTGTTACAGAGATCAGGCCGTCTGGGCGACGAGTCCGTCGGCGAGCTTGCACAGCCGGCGCACCGTGCGGTCCTCCATGGCGACGGGGGCCGCCGGGGACAGGGCGGTGCGGTCGTAGTAGGCGCCGGGGGCGAGCTCGGTGGCCGGGTCGCACAGTCGTACGACGCGCTCGGCGCCCTGCAGGGCGGAGTCGCCCTCGTGCGCGTACAGCGGCAGCAGCGCGGTGTCGCACACCCCGGGGTGGACACTCACCGACGTCCAGGGCGCCTGCTCCCGGGTGAAGATCGTCAGCGCGAGCTGGGACTGCGCGTAGGCGGCGAGGCGGGAGTAGCGCTTGGCGCGCTGCGGGTCGCTCCAGGAGATGGAGGCGGTGCGGTGCATGGCCGACGACACGTTGACCACGCGGCTGCCGGGGCGGGCGCTGAGCGGGCCGGACAGCTCGTGGGTGAGGAGGTAGGCGGCCAGGAAGTTGACCTGGAAGGACAACTCGTTGCCGTCGGCGGTCACGGTGCGGCGTTCGGGCGCGGCGACGGCCGCGTTGTTGACCAGCACGTCGAGGACGGGGTGCTCCTCGGCGACGCGGGCCGCCATGGCCCGTACCTCGTCCAGCCGGGAGAAGTCCGCGACGACGAGGCGCAGCCGCAGGGTGTCGGCGCCGGCCGCGGTCAGGCGGGCGATGGCGTCGTCGCCGGATGCCTGGTCGGGGGCGTGCACGATGACCGTGTCCCCCCGGCCGGCGAGCAGCCGGGCGGTCTCCCAGCCGATGCCGGAGGTGGCACCGGTGACCAGAACGGTCCTGGGAGCGGGCGAGACAGCAGAAGACATGGGAATCCACTCCGGGAATTCGAACAATGCGGCGGCTGGATCCGCCTCGTGGCGGGCCGCCGTGCGAACAGAAGGTGCGAACAGGACGTGCGAACAGAAGGCGACGTCAGCGGTGACACGTGTGAACGTGCGCGCCGACGGGCCGGGTGGTGTGCGACGGGATCACGACGGTGCTACGGGATCACGACGGTGCGTCGGGCACTGTCGCGTTGCCGCGGCGTCGCGGTACCACGATGTCGCGGTGCCACGCGTCGCGGCGTCACGGTGTCGTGGCGTCGCGTGCGCGTTGTCGCGGAACGAGAGTGCGCTCAGCGCGCGGAAAGCGAACAGCGCGCGGTGCCGGGCAACGCCGTATGAGGCGGCCGGTCGTCATGGCGCAGGTGGCTGTTCACGGACACCATCCAAGGAGCCCGGCCGGCCCGGCGCAAGCGACACGTCGCATCCCTGACGCCGCCCTGACGCGCCGCCAGTGGGCCGCCATCCGGCAACCGCACGGGGCCTCAAGGGCGTTCGAACCACGTTAGGAAGCGGGCGGGCGCCTTCCTCACCCCACCTCCACTTGTTCTACTCATACACGAACAAGTGGAGGTAGTCTCATGCCGCAATCACCCGCCGCGCCCCTCAACGCCCGTCGCGTCCTCGTCGCGGTCGTACCACCCGTGCTGGTCGTCGGTGCCGTCCTGGTGACGTTCCTGTCCCTCCGGGACCGGCTCCCCGGCCGGATGGCCGTCCACATCGGGTCCGGAGGGCACGCCGACGGCTTCTCCGGGCAAGGGTCCTTCCTCGCCACCGCGTTGGGCGTACTGATCGGCGACGGCGTGCTCTTCGGCGCGCTCACCTACTGGATACGGACGACTCCCGGCGTCCAGCGCGTCATCGCCGTCATCGGCGGCACGGTCGCGGTACTGACCGGATGGCTGATCGTCGCCGTGCTGCTGGCCAACTCCGATGTTGCCGACGCCTCGTCCGTGACCCTGCCCGGCGCGCAGGCCGCGCTCGCCTTCGCGGCGGCGGCGGTCTACGCGGCGATCGGCTGGCTGATCTGCGGCAAGGCCAAGGAGAGCGAGACCGTCTCGGCCCCCTCCACCGGTGCCGAGCGCCTCCCGCTCGGCGACTCCGAGACCGCCGGCTGGACCCGCGTCGCGGGCTCCCGGGTGCTGCCCGTCACCGGGGTCCTGGTGGCGGCGGCCGGAATCGTCATCGGGTTCACCACCGGGTGGCTGCCGGCGCTGCCGCTACTGATCACCGGAGCACCCATGGCCCTGCTGACGGGCGCCCGCGTCACCGCCGACCGGCGCGGCATCACCGTCACACCCTCCCTCACCCCCTGGCCCCGCCTCAACGTGCCGCTCGAGCGCATCGCCGAAGCCGGTCATCGCACTGTCAACCCCGTGCGCGACTTCGGCGGCTGGGGTTACCGCGCCCGCCCCGGGGCCAGCGGCATCGTGCTGCGCTCGGGCGACGCCATCTCCGCCCGGCTGACGACCGGCAGCGAGTTCGTCGTCACCGTCGACGACGCCGCCACCGCGGCGGCACTGCTCAACACCCTCGCCGAACGCGAACGTGAACGCCGCACCGCCGCCGGAGGGTGACCGTGCTCTTCCGCGTCGACCCCTCTTCGTCCCTCCCGCTCGGTGAACAGATCGCCGCCTGCGTCCGCGGCGCCATCGCCGACGGCACCGTACGCTCCGGCGAGCGCCTGCCCTCCGCACGCGATCTCGCCGCGTCCCTCGGCGTCAACATGCACACCGTGCTCCGGGGTTACCAGCGGCTGCGCGAGGAGGGGCTGCTCGAACTGCGCCGCGGTCGCGGCGCCGTCGTCACCGAGGGACGGACCGCCGATCGGGCCCGGCTCGCGGCCCAGGCCCATCGGCTGGTCGCCGACGCCCGCACGCTCGGGATGACCGATGCCGACGTACTCGCCCTCATCAGCGCTTCCCTGGCCGCCGGAACCTGAACTTCCACCGCTGAGGCGGAAGTTCCCCGCTGTCAAGATCGCATAAGGAACCCTCTCCGACCGGTGACCTGACTCACCGGTAATGGAAACGTTCCGGCCGAAAGATCGCGAGTCCCGCGGCAGGTGTCCACTGTCCCTGCCGCGGGATCACCATGTCCGCAATCGAGGGGGAACCTCCATGAAGATCACCCGGTGCACCGCCGGCATCGTCGCCGGCCTGACCGCCACCGCCGTCTGCGTCACCGGTGCCACCGCCGCCGCGGCGCCGAGCTCCGCCGGCCACGCGCGGACCGTGCACGCCGCGCCCGCCAAGCCCGCCCCGAACGCCGCCGAGGACGGCAAGGCCGTCTTCAAGGGCCTGTTCTTCGGCCAGGGCGAGGTCGGCGCCGAGCTCGCCAAGAACCCGCTGTTCAGCGACATGCGCAAGGAACTCGCCAAGGGCGACGCCAAGGACTCCGCGCGCGTGGCGCAGGTCGTCACCGACGCCGTCGACGCCGCGTACCCCGGCTTCTTCGCGTCCTTCGGCAAGAAGGCCCGCAGCGGCGACCCGCGCAAGGTCGAGGCGGCCGTCAACGACGCCCAGGCCAAGCTGCTGTCGACGGTGAAGACGACCGATGGCAAGAACTCCGCCCAGCCGGCGCAGAACGGCCAGATGTGCGGCACCTTCGTCGCCGTCGCCGGCGCGGTCATCCACATCGCCGCCGCCGTGACGGCCGCTGCCGCCGCGGTGACCGTGACCGTCGCGGTCGGCGCCAACTTCGTCAAGGCCAAGAACTGGTTCTGGAGCGTGGCGCCCAAGGACGACACCACCGCCCTGGGCCACGACGAGGCCGTCGCCACCGTGACGAAGATCCTCAAGACCGCCTGACCCGGGCGCGTCCTCACCAGAGCACACCCCTGACCGTGGGCCGGGCCACGCCGGCCGCCCGGCCCACGCACCAGCACTGCACAGCACACCCACGACCGGGAAGACGACGTGATACCCGCCCAGCGCACCGCAGGAGAGCGGCCCGAACGGACACCAGGAGTCCGCGACTTCCTCAGCTTTCCTCGCTTCCCCCGCTCCCTCGGCTTTCGCCGCTTCCTCCGCTCGGCCGCAGTAGGCCCCGCGCCTCGCCGCGTCCAGGTGTCCCGCCGCTCGGTGCTGGCCGTCGTCCTCGCCTGGAGCGTGGCCGTCCTCTACGTGGCGCAGGTGCACGTGCCCAAGAACGTGCTCTCCCTGCCCGGCCAGAAACAGGTCCGCTCCACCGTCGCCAACGTCGCGCCACAGGGCTGGGCGTTCTTCACCAAGTCGCCCCGGGACGTGGAGGTCCTGCCCTACCGGCGGACCACGGACGGCGACTGGACCTCCCTGGCGCTGACGCCGCACTCCAGCCCCCGCAACGCCTTCGGTCTCGACCGCGCCTCGCGCTCGCAGGGCATCGAGATCTCCCTCCTGCTCAATCTGGCGGAGAAGCGGGAGTGGAAGGAGTGCGAGGAGAACGACCTCGCCGGCTGCCTGACGGACGCCCGGTCGTCCAGGAAGGTGAAGAACCCTTCACCCGAACCGACCGTCTGCGGGCGCGTCGCACTGGTTCAGGAGAAGCCCGTCCCGTGGGCCTGGCGCGACCTCGTCCACGGGCGCACGACCCCCGAGCGCTACCTCGCCATGGACGTCACATGCTGAACGACCCGTCACCCCGCCGCGCCCGCGGCATTCCCCTGCCCTGGGGCAATGCCTACGGCCACGCCCGTACCCTGCTCGCCCTCGGCACCGCCGGAACCCTCGCCTTCAGCAGCTCCGCCACCCTCTTCCGGCCCGTCGTCACCATCGGCGAGTACCCGCTGTGCCAGGGCATGACGGCGGGCGGCGCCTTCTGTCTCGTACCGCGCGGGCAGTTCGACCTGCTGCGCTGGCTGTGCGTCGCCGTCCTGCTGGTCGTCGCCTCGGGCTGGCGGCCCCGGCTCACCGCCCTCCCCCACGCCTACGTCAGCTTCAGCGTCTTCTCCGGCATCGCCATCGGTGACGGCGGCGACCAGATCACCTGGATCCTCTCCCTGCTCCTGGCACTCGTCGCCCTCGGCGACGGCCGTCGCTGGCACTGGCGGACGCGCCCCTCCGGTACGGAGGACGAGCCCGCGTCCCGCGCCACGCGCCTGTGGGCCCTGCTGGGCTTCAGCGCCTGGGCCGTCGCCCGCCTCCAGATGGCCCTGCTCTACTTCCAGGCGAGCGTGGCCAAGCTCCCGCACACCGAGTGGGCCGACGGCAGCGCCATGTACTACTGGGCCAACAACTCCTCCTTCGGCTTCCCCGAGTGGATACGGCCCCTCACCGACCACGTCGTCCACTCCCCCGTCGGCGTCGCCGCCCTCACCTGGCTCCCCGTCGCCCTCGAGCTCGCCCTCGCCGCCTCGCCGCTGATGTCCCAGCGCGCCCGCTGGGTGCTCCTGCCGCTCGGCATCGCCTTCCACCTCGGCATCGCGGTCCTGATGGGCCTGTGGAGCTTCGCCCTCGCCATGGGAGCCGGCCTCTTCCTCCTGCTCAGCCCCATCGGCCACAGCTTCCCCCTTCTCTCGCCCGACCGTTCACGAAAGAAGCAGACATCGTCATGCGCACCCGCGTCGTCCGGCGGCCCCTCACCCGCAACCCCGGAACCGGCCACACCGTCCTCGCCGGCCACATCGTCCTCGCCGTCCTCGCCCCGGCCACTTGTCCCGTAGCCCTTGCCCGGCCGTCCGCCACGGCGATCGGCACTCCGGCGGGCAAGCACGTCACCCCGTGACCGTTCCACGGGTCGCCTCGAGTGACCGGTGTGGCCGCTGACCCTCGCGGAGTGGGCCCGCCCCAAGCAGGCTCCTGGTAGCCGTAACGCGGCCGTGCCACTCGGGGCGCATGTCGTGCGCCGGGGTGTGACCGAATGCCTCGGTGGCACCCGTAAGCACCCTGATCCTGGATGTACCGGGGTGGATCCGGCATCTCGTCCGGGTAGCCAAGGGCCGGGCGGAAGCCGGAAAGGTGGTGCCGTCCGCGAGGTATCGCCAACACGCTGCGCTGTCTGCTCGACGGACAACCAGGCGCGCGCATTGTCGTCATCGATGACGGCAGCGACGACGGCACCTCCCGCATCGTGCGCGCCGTCGGGGGCGATGGCGTCACCCTGGTCCGCAGGGCGCTGCCCGCCGCGCGGCGGGGCAAGGGCGCCGCCCTGAACGCTGGGCTGCGCACGGTGCGCGAGCACACCGACAGGGACGGCCTGAACGCGAGTCGGGTCCTGGTCTGTGTGCTGGACGCCGATGGCCGGATGACGCCGGGCGCCGCGAACCGGGTGACGCGGCGATTCGCGGACCCGGCGGTGGGCGGGGCCCAGCTGGCGGTGCGTGTCCGCGGCAACGACCGCTGGATGCTGCGGTTGCAGGATCTGGAGTTCTGGGCCCTGAGCGCGCTCACCCAGTTCGGCCGGATGGCCACCGGCACCGTGAGCATGGGCGGCAACGGCCAGTTCAGCAGGCTCTCCGCCCTCGACAGCATCGGACCACGTCCTTGGACGGACTCCCTGACCGAGGACCTCGACCTGGGCATCAGCCTGGCGGCCCGGGGCTGGACGGTCACCTCCACCACCGCGGCCTTCGTCTCCCAGCAGGGACTGACCAGCCCACGCCGCCTGCTGCGTCAGCGCACCCGCTGGTACCACGGACACATGAGCGCCATCAGCCGCCTGCCGGAACTCTGGTCCCGGCCCGCCGTCGGCCTCTCGGGCCGCGTCGAACTCACCGGCTACCTGCTCGCCCCGTACCTCGTCACCCTGCCCGCCTCGATCGTCCAGCACTACGCGATCCTCCGCGCGTTGTGTTCGAACGGCACCGGGACGCCCCACCTTGTGCCCGGCGCGGCGTGGCTGAACGTCCTGGCCTGGCAGTGCCTGCCCTTCGCCGCCTACCTGGTTTCGGCGTTGCTCTACTGGCACCGCACCGACGACCTGCCGGCCTGGAAGGCGGTCTGCTGGTCTCCCGCCGTCGCGATGTGCATGTATCTCGGCTTCGCGGCCTGCTGGCGCGCCTTGTGGCAGATCATCACCCGGCGCGGGCACTGGGCCAAGACCGAACGCGCGGTGGAGGCGCCCGTCGCGAGCTAGTGCCCCATCAGGCAACGTTGCCCTGTCGACGACGTTGCGTGGCCGGCCGGGCCTGTTGCAGGGCGACCCGGGCGAGGTCGAGGCCGGACGGCTCCGGGGCACCGTCGCCGCTGCCGATCAGGCAACTTGGGGCACTGGCGGCTAGCGTGGAAACAGGAAAGATCTCCCGCATCCCGAAGATACTCGCCTGTGGCAACTGTTGAGCCGTCATTCGGGTTTGCGCATCCGTGCCGATCAGGGCCATGAGGAGATGGTGAAGATGGCACAAAAGTTTCCTGGAGAAGAAAGCGGAACCTCCACGCGCAATTCTGAGACCGCAGAGCCTGAAAAGATATCCCCCGGGCTGGCCGCCGAGCTGTCTGCTCGCCTGCCGTACAGCGAGCGCAAGCGCGAGTTCCACCCGGACGTTCCTGTCGTTCTCAATGGGGAATTCGTCGAGGATCTTGAGCGCATGAACGCAGAGGTGGAACGGCCCTTGTTCATGACGCGCCTGGTCTACGGTTCATCCTTGGCGCTGGGGGCCTTCACCAACCGCGAAGCGATGCTTGCGGAGGCGCGCCGCGTGCATGCCGGGGCCGAGGAAAGCTCGCTTGGGGCATCACTCGAGGCGATCTGTACGCAGCCACCCGATTCCCTGCCCACCCAGGTGTGTTTTTTCGAAGACATCAATGAGGGGGGCGACGTGAAGTGCGTGGATGCGGGGCTGGGATACCCGGACCTGGGCAAGGTGCACAGAGGTTTCCTGGGCACGCAGGATTGGAATTTCGTCATCTCCTCGCTCAGTCAATGCCGATTCGACGTCTCACTCTTCGATCTCCTCCAGTGGCATGGAGATGAGTTCTTCCAGCCCAAGGGATGCAATACTCCGGATCTCGGCCGCTTCCGCTGGAACGACCTGGCGGTTTCGATCGCAAACTGGGGGACATGATCCACCGGGAGTGACCATCACCGCCCGGCGGCACGATGAGGGGCCCGACAGGCCGTCGGCGTTCACGTCCCAGATGATCGAGCTGAAACCGGGGCGTCTCCGCCTGCCGCCACGATCGCGCGGCCTTTGGGCCCAGTGGTACGTCCCGGGGCCAACCGGTGGCCGAGCCGCCGGAAGATCTAGGGTGCCTTCGTGTTCCTTCTCCGCACCCGCGCCGCTTGCGCCGCCATGCTCCTGTCCACATTCTTTATCGCGGCCTGTTCCGCCACGGGAACGGACCAGGGCGACGACCCCCAGGAAACCACGCACCCCACAACCGCGGGCCCGGACGCCGATGCCCCGGCGAACGTGCGGCGACCGAGCCCGGACGCCGTCTTCGACTACCAACTCGGCGGCGCGTACCCGCCCGCCGGCAACGTGCGGGCCGTCTCCCGCGACCGCGAGGCCAAGCCCGTCGACGGGCTCTACAACATCTGCTACGTCAACGCCTTCCAGACGCAACCGGGCGAAGTCGTCGGCTGGTGGAAGAAGGAGCATCCGGACCTGCTCCTGAAGAACGACGACGGACGCCTGATCGTCGACAAGGACTGGGACGAGCCCCTTCTGGACATCTCCACCCCCGCCAAGCGCGAGGCCCTGATGAACATCGTCGGCCCATGGATCGACGGCTGCGCCGCGGCGCATTACGACGCGGTGGAGCCGGACAACCTCGACTCCTACGAGCGGTCCGACGGCAAGCTCACCTCCCAGCACGCGGTCGCCTTCGCGCAGCTCCTTGCCGTCCGTGCACACAAGCGGAACCTGGCCATCGCCCAGAAGAACACCACCGATCTGCTGCCCCAGCACGCCCGCATCGGTTTCGACTTCGCCGTCGTCGAAGAATGCGGCCGCTACAAGGAGTGCCCCGAATTCAGCCGTGCCTACGGCGCCCGGGTCTTCGACATCGAGTACGGGAAGAAGGACTTCACCGCTGCCTGCCGGGCGTGGGCGAAGGAGTTGTCCATCACCCTGCGTGACCGGGAGGTCAGCCCTGCCGGTAAGCGCGGCTACGTCTACGAGTCCTGCTGAGAACCCGCTCCTGCCGCGGAATCGCTGGGTGCGCCGCCTCCGGCCATGTATTGAGCCGTCCCATGCCCGAACGACCAGTCGGCCGAGGTGTTCTCGGCCAGGGTGATCAGTACGTTCCGGGGCTCGGTCCCCGCGTACTCGTGGGCGAGCTCGGCGACGCGCCGGTACAGCGCTTGCTTCTGCGCCGCCGTGCGTCCGGAGCGCAGCGTGATCGCGACGTACACGATTCCGTCGTCGCGGTCGGCGCCGAGGTAATGGCCGTAGCGCAGGACGCTGGTGGTGCCGTCGTGCCCGGTCAGGATCTGGAACAGGTCGTCCGGCGGAATGCCCAGCGTCTCCTGAAGGGCTTGGTGCACGGCGCGGCCGAGTGCGTCGAGGCGGGGGCGGTCGGTGCCTATCGCGTCGATGCGAACTAAGGGCATGTCGGCTGTCTCCTCCGGATCGGTGAGGGAACGTCGGATCGGCGGGGCGGCGACCCCATGGTGATCACTGCGCAGTGTACATACCAGTAGGTACAGACGCGTGCCCGCACCCACTTCGCCCGGGCAGCCCGTTGATCCCGACGGGCAGCCCGCTGATCCCACGCGCAGCCCACTGATCCCACGCGCAGCGGCTGACGACCGGCCAGGCCGACGTCATCCGGGCGGGACACGCACTGACACGGCCCGGCCCCCGCCGCGACACGATCGCGCCTGCCTCGCCGCGCTCCGTCCCTGCGGGATGCTGGAGGCCCGCCGCCGGAAGGCCCCGGCAGCCGGCCCGGCACCAGGAAGGCACGCACTGCCATGAACAGCGGCCCCACCGACCCGGAGACCACCGGCGCACGGGGCACGGCCCCCGGCGCCGGGCGGCTGTGCCTGGTCACCGGCGCGACCGGGTACATCGGCGGCCGCCTCGTGCCCGAACTCCTGGCCGCCGGATACCGCGTGCGCTGCCTGGCCCGCACGCCCGACAAGCTCCGCGACCACCCCTGGGCCGGCGAGGCCGAGATCGTGCAGGGGGACGTCACCGACCCCGGATCGGTCGCCGCCGCCTTGGAGGGGGTCGACGTCGCCTACTACCTCGTCCACGCCCTCGGCACCGGCCGCCACTTCGAGGCCACCGACCGGCGAGCCGCCCACATCTTCGCCGAGCGCGCCGAGGCCGCCGGGGTGAGCCGCCTGGTCTACCTCGGCGGCCTGCTCCCGGCCGGGGTGCCCGAGCGGGAACTCTCCCCCCACCTGCGCTCACGCGCGGAGGTCGGCCGCATCCTGCTGGCCGGCCGCGTGCCCACCGCCGTCCTGCGCGCCGCGGTCGTCATCGGCTCCGGCTCGGCCTCCTTCGAGATGCTGCGCTACCTGACCGAACGCCTGCCGGTCATGGTCACCCCCAGCTGGATCCGCACCCGCATCCAGCCGATCGCCGTCCGCGACGTGCTGCGCTACCTCGTGGGCGCCGCCGGGCTGCCGCCCGCCATCGACCGCGCCTTCGACATCGGTGGCCCCGACGTCGTCACCTACCGCGACATGATGCGCGCGTACGCGCGGGTGGCCGGCCTGCCCCGGCGCCTGATCCTCACACTGCCCGTACTCACCCCGCGGCTGTCCAGCTACTGGGTCGGCCTGGTCACCCCCGTCCCCGCCGGCATCGCCCGGCCCCTGACGGAATCCCTGCGCCACGAGGTGGTCTGCCACGACCACGACATCGGCCAGTACGTCCCCGATCCACCCGGCCACCCCTACGGGCTGGCCAAGGCGATCGAACTGGCCCTGCGCCGGGTCCAGCAGGCCCAGGTCACCACGCGCTGGTCGTCCGCCGCCGTACCCGGCGCGCCCAGCGATCCGCTGCCCACCGACCCGGGATGGGCGGGCGGCAGCCTCTACACGGACGAGCGGCACATTGCCGTCCCGGCCTCGCGCGCGGCGCTGTGGCAGGTCATCGAGGGCATCGGCGGCGTCAACGGCTGGTACTCCATGCCGCTCGCCTGGGCCGCGCGCGGCTGGCTGGACCGCTTCGCCGGCGGCGTCGGGCTCGGCCGCGGCCGCCGCGACGACCGCTACCTGCGGGTCGGCGACTCCCTCGACTTCTGGCGCGTCGAGGCCCTGGACCGCGGCAGCCTGCTGCGGCTGCGCGCCGAGATGCGCATGCCCGGTCTGGGCTGGCTGGAAATGTACGCCGAGGACGCCCCGGACGGTGCGGAAGGCGAACCCGGAGCCCGATCCCGGTACCGCCAGCGCGCCGTGTACCACCCCCACGGTCTGCTCGGCCACCTCTACTGGTGGGCCGTCAGCCCCTTCCACGCCGCCGTCTTCGGCGGCATGGCCCGCAACATCGCCCGCGCCGCCGCCCGGCAGCCCGATCCCGGCCCTGATTCCGCCCCCGATCCCGGCCCCGGCGTCGGCTCCCGTCCGCGGTGACCAGGACCGGGCGGCCGACGAGCCCTGGCCGGCCCGCGCACCCTCGCGCTCGTCGCTCCCCCGGGTCCAGCTACAGGTCGTAGACCGTGACGGCCAGGCCCCGGCCGACGAGCCGGGCCCGGATCAGCGGTTCGATCCGCTCCCAGCGTCCCCCGGCCAAACCGGCACCGATGCGCGGCATATGGACGGACGCGCCCAGCCGCAGCGCGGCGTCGGCGAGGCGGTGCAGCGCCTGGTCGATCGCCTCGTACCGGACGGGCACATGGTCCGAGCCACGCGTCACGAACCCCCGCCCCCAGCCGCCCGCGTCGTTGACGACATGACAGATCACTTTGGGACCATCGCCCTGCGGACAGGTGGCATCCCCACGCACGTACTCGATCGCGCCCCTCATGCCCGCCACCCTAAGCACGAGCACTGACAACGCCCCGCGGACGCCCGGCCCGCTACGAGGCTACGAGGCACCCGAACAGCCGGCCGACGATGCGCAGGCCGCCTTCCTCGCCCGTCATGTGCCGGCCTGACGGGGCGGAGGACGGTCGCTGCGCCCGACCGAGCCGAATGGCATGTACGGGACGATCGACAATGAGATCGTGGGCGCACTGCAGAGGTGACGGCGGCGAGGGGACGGGGCGTTGGCGGGGCAGCGGACGCTGGCCGGGCGGTACGAACTGGTGAGGTTCGTCGGCCGGGGCGGGATGGGCGAGGTATGGGAAGCCCGGGATCGAGTGATCGAGCGCCGGGTGGCCGTCAAACTCCTGCTGCACCGAGGGGGCGACGACCACGAGGCCGAGTTGTTCTTCCGTGAGGCCCGCACCGCCGGCGCGCTGCACCATCCGGGCGTGGTGACGGTGCACGACCTAGGCCAGGACCCGGTGGACGGGACGCTCTTCCTGGTGATGGAGTTCGTCCAGGGCCGGGATCTGGGCAGACGGCTGGCGGAGGACGGCATGCCGCCGGTGTCTGTGGCCGTGGAGTGGGCCGAGTCGGCGGCCGCCGCGCTGGCGGCCGCCCACGACGCGGGGGTCGTGCACCGGGACCTGAAGCCGTCCAACCTCATGCTGACCCCCGAGGGCCGGCTGGTCGTACTGGACTTCGGGATCGCCCGGTTCGTCGAGTCGAAGCGCAAGTCCAGCAAGGTCATGGGGACCTTCGCCTATATGGCTCCCGAGCGTTTCCGCGAGGAGCCCGGCGACGGGCGCAGCGACCTCTACGCGCTCGGCTGCGTCCTGTATGAACTGCTCACCGGTGACGTGCCCTTCCGGGCCGACGGGCCGCTCGCCATGATGAACGCCCACCTGAGCATGCCTCCCACCCGGCCCGGTGTCCGCCGCCAGGGTGTTCCACCCGAGCTCGACGCGCTCGTACTGGCCCTGCTCGCCAAGGACCCCCGTGACCGACCGGAGACCGCCCGCGAGGTCCGGCAGCGTCTGCGCGCCCTGCTCGCCGCGGGCCCGGCGGACACCGCCTCCGGGCGGGCCGGCCTGCCGACGCGGACGGCCCCCGTCCGGCCTCCCGTGGCGGCTCCGCCCCCGCCTGGCCCGATCGACCCGGCGCCGGCGGGCGGGGACGGCGGCCAGGACAGCGACAGGAGGACTTCGCGGCGGCGGTTCCTCTGGATCGCGGCCGGCGCCGTCGCCACGGCCGGCACGGGCGGTGGCATCGCCGCCGTGGCGTACCGGAACCGGAAGCAATGGCCGTTCCACGCGCCCGGCGTGCTGTACGGCGGGCCGACAGTGGCCGACGGGGTTGTGTACGTCGGCTCCGCCTCCGGCGACAACACCCTGTACGCGCTCGATGCCGCGACCTGCGCCAAGAAGTGGACGTTCGCCCCTGGTGGCGTCATGGCAGCTCCCGCGGTCGCCGCCGGGACGGTGTACGCAGCGAGCACGGACGGCAGCCTGTACGCGCTCGACGCGGCCACCGGCACGAGGAAGTGGACCTATACCGCGGGCGGCGCCCTCTCCACGTCGCCCTTCGTGGCCAATGGCGTCGTATACGTCAACAGCTGGGACTCCAAGGTCCACGCTGTGAACGCCGCCGACGGAACCCGCAAGTGGACCCACCCGTTCAACGGCCGCCGGTCGGCTCCTGTCGTCGCCGACGGGGTGGTGTACGTGGCCGGCATGATGCCGGGCATGGGCCTCCGTGCGCTCGACGCCGCCGACGGAACCGAGAAGTGGACCTACCGCACCACCGAGCTCGCGCATTTCGATTCGGCACCCTTCGTGGTCGACGGGGTGGTCTACATCGGCGATTCGGAGGGCCACTTCCACGCTCTCGACGCGGCCGGCGGCAGCAAGAAGTGGGACTCCCCCATCGACCGGGCCATATTCGCGTCCCCCGTCGTGGCCAACGGCGTGGCGTACGTGTACGGAGGGAACAACCGGCTCTACGCGATCAACACCGCGAACGGTGTCGAGAAGTGGACCGCCGCCACGGTCCCCACGAATGCCAACTCCTCGGCCCCCGCGGTGGCCGACGGAGTCGTGTACTTCGGCAGCGGCACGGACTTCTACGCGTTCAACGCCGTCACCGGGGCCAAGAAGTGGGGCATCACCAGCAAAGACGCCTCCTTCGCCGTACCCACGGTGGTTGGCGGGGTGGTCTACGTGGCCGGCGGTGGCGACCGGACCCTCTACGCCCTCGACGCCACCACCGGTGAAACCGCCGCTTGACGGTCGTCCCGTGTGTGCCATGGCCCGACACTTCCTGACCAGGTCGTTCAAGGGAACCTGGCGCCAACCCCCACGGATGCGGGGTCCACGCGGTTCGCGCAAGACCCCGTGGACCGCCCCTCCCCCGAGCGGGCGGTCCACAGCGGGGCTTGCGTGCCCCACAGGGACAACGAGTCGAATCCAACGTGAGTGGGCGGCAGGGCGATGGGAAAAATGTCGGGTCTGCATCAGAGGGCCCGGCGTGATGTGTCCCCAGAGAGGAACGACCGCATGGCCGACCGGATGGCCGTGACCGTCATACAGGAGGCCCACTCTGCCGAGCCGGCCTTCCGCGACCCGCACCCCCTGCCACGGGGCGACAACAGGGCCTGCGACTGCGGACAACCTTCAGCGTGCCCGCGTAGACATGGAAGAGGGCGAGGAGCCCCGCGACGATCCAGTAGGCGATGTTCATGGGTCCCGTTCATGGGTCATCGGTTCAGGGAGGTCCGTCGACTGCTTCAGTCGAGATCGGTGGCGGGCTCGGTCGCGTAGCGGCTCATCGCGTCGATATTGGCCTGGGGCGTCAACGGCCGGCCGTCGGCGAGCATCTCCTGGAGATCCCGGAAGTACTGCACGTACAGGTCGGGGGTGAAGACGCTGAGCATGACGGCGGGTCGGTCGGTCAGGTTGGCGAAGGTGTGCGGGGTACCGGGCGGAACCACCACGAGCGTGCCCGCGGTGGCGTCGTGGTCCTCGTCCCCGACGGTGAACCGCACGGTCCCGGAGAGGATGTAGAAGCCTTCGTCGTGCTGGGCATGGCGATGCTGCGGCGGCCCCTGGGTGTGCGGCGCGAGGACGGACTCGGTGATCGCGACGCGGTGCCCGGTGCGGCCGCCGTCCTCCAGGACGCGTATGCGCGTGGTGCCCAGAACGATCGTCTCGCCGTCGCCGGGCCCCATCACCGATACGGCGGGGTGGGCCTGCGGCGCGTTGGCCTGTACTTCTTCGGTCATGCTCACCAGTGCACCGCCGGGGGCCCGCCGGTGTCCAAGACCCATCCCGCAGCGCCGATACCCCCTGGGTATCGTTGCTGCGTGGAGCTACGGACCTTGCGCTATTTCGTTGCCGTCGCCGAGGAACTCCACTTCGGCCGGGCAGCCACCCGACTGCACATGAGTCAGCCGCCGCTGAGCCGGGCGATCAAACGGTTGGAGGCCGACGTCGGGGCCCTGCTGTTCACCCGCTCACCCACCGGCGTCACGCTCACCCCGGTGGGCGCGGTACTGCTCGACGAGGCGCGGGCCCTGCTCGACCATGCCGACCGCGTCCGTGTACGCGTGAGCGCGGCAGCCGGCGCCGCGACCATCACCGTCGGCATCCTGGGCGACAGCACCGACCCGGCGGTGTCCAGGCTGGCCGCCGCCTACCGCCGAACCCACCCCGGCATCGACATCCGCATCCGCGACACCGATCTGACCGACCCGACGTGCGGGCTGCGCACCGGGCTGGTCGACGTCGCCCTGACCCGGGCGCCGTTCGACGAGACCGCCCTGGCGGTGCGTGCGCTGCGAACCGATCCCGTCGGTGTGGTCCTGCGCGCCGACGATCCGCTGGCCCGCCGCGACCGGCTGCGGCTGGCCGAGCTGAGCGACCGCCCCTGGTTCCAGTTCCCGCGGGGCACCGATCCCATCTGGCAGTCGTACTGGAACGGCGGCACGCCACGCGAGGGCCCAGTGGTGCGCGCCGTCCAGGAATGCCTGCACGCCGTGCTGTGGAACGGCACGGTCGGCCTGGCCCCCCTCGGACACGACCTGCCCGCGGAGTTGGCCGTGGTGCCGCTGATCGACATGGTGCCGAGCCGAGTGGTGGCGGTGTGCAACGAAGGCGACACCAACCCGCTGATCCGATCCTTCATCGAGATCGCGGCAGCCGCCTACCGTCACTGAACGCCGACACCCGGTACCCACGGCTCGTGAACCAGGTGCGTTGCGGGGTCCGGCCGCAGCACGAAGGAGGGGTGCGCGAGGGGTGCCGAAGCCGCCGGCCTCTTTCGACAGCGGATGGCAATCGTGCGATCACGGTTGGCGGAAGGCGGCCCTGCCGGGCGCGGCCCGTCGCCACGGAGACCTCCGCGACGTCCCGGTCGACCACGTCCGCCAGGGCCGGGGGCCGGCTCGCCAGGGCCCGGTGCTTGTCGCGTCCCCACTCACACGCACCATTCCCGGGGGTCCGGCCGCTGCCCGGACCCGCTGAGCGGGCTGCTGGTCAAGAGCCCCGCGCGGCGACGGGGCAGGGCTCAGGCCGCGAACTCGGTGAGATCGATGCCGTGCACGACCAGGGGGAAGCCGTGCACCGGATGCGTCGTCTCGCGCTCCTGCGCCATGCCGAGCTTGTCGGCGATGTTCGCGGAGGCCCTGTCCCCCAGCCGGCTGATGCTGATGACACGCTCCAGCCCACGGTCCTGGAGCGCGAACTCCAGCGTCGCATGAGCAGCCTCGGACGCGTACCCCTGCCCCCAGAACTGGGCACCGAGCCGCCAGCCGATCGCCACGTCGGGCAGCACCTCCGGCAGGAACTCCGGCACGAACAGCCCAGTGAAGCCGATCAGCTCACCGGAACCCAGCAACTCGACGGCGAAAAGGCCGAAGCCCTCCTCGTCCCACTCCTCCTCCCAACGCTCGATCTCCTCGGCAGTGGTGTCAAGGTCGAGCGTCGAGCCATCGTCCACCCAGCGCATGACCCGCGGATCCGCGTTGATGTCCGCCATGAAGGTGAGGTCGTCGTCATGCCAGCGACGCAGGAGCAGACGGGGAGTGTGGATCTCAGTCATACGACCCATCCTGCGCGACACCGGGGCTTCGGTGGTAATCCGGCGGCGACGACCCCGGACCGGAGGAGAACCTCGTCCAGAGCAGGACGTCGGTATTTCCGGTCCGCCCCGACCCCGATCACGGACGGCGGCGGCTGGTAGGCATCACCGACACCGGCCGCAAGGCCTTCCGCGACCGTGCTCACGCAGCACGGTCCCCACTGACGGCGCGGCTGTCTCTCTGGTGCAGGCGCCTGATGCGGCTTGCCGGCATCATCCGGGCGATCGGGACGTGCGGTGCTGGACCGTCCGAGGGCTTAAGTCACATTTTCCGGCTCCCATAGCTGCGGTGATCCCAGCGCCCGCCCCTCGCCCGAAGCACCGTAAGGCGCCGTGGCTCATCGCCGCGACCGCGGCCTTGGGCGGCCTCGCGTACGACTTCACAGGGTTCGAGGACGCGGTTGACGAGGGGCTTCGAGAACGCCCGATGGCCTCCTCGGGGGCCATGTACGCCACTGAGGATCGCCCGGCGCCGTCGATTCCGCTCATCCAACCCGTCGGATACGCCTGGGGCCGAGTATCGAATGTGCTGGTCGCCAGCGCGACACCGTCGGCGGAAGACCCGAAATCGCATGCGATCTTCGCCCGGTCGTGCTGGGATCGACCCCCATGAATGATCATTCCCTCGATGAAGCCGACTTGGTGGACAGGATGGAGCGGAATCTGGCGGAACATGCCTGTCACCTGCATCGGAGCATGACGGGTGCGGCCGTCACAGAGACCGGTGACCTCCTGGTCGCCGACAGCGGCCTGGACGACGACACTTTCAACATCGTTGCCGCGGCCCGCTTCACCGCCACCAACGCTGCGGCACGTATTACCGAGACCGCTCGGACGCTGGCCCGCACCGGCCGCCGGTTCTCCTGGTGGGTGGGGCCCGCCTCGACACCACCGGATCTCACCATCCGCCTGACGGCGGCCGGTCTGCCGGCGTCCGAACGCGAGACGGCGATGTGGGCCGAGCTGGACGACACCCTGCCACTGCCCACCGTCCGAGGACTGGACATCCAGAGGGTGACCACGCCCGCACAGCTTGCCGACTACGCCACGGTTCTCGCCGCGAACTGGGACCCGCCCGCCGACACCGTCCGCCGCTTCTTCGCCCAGGCCGCCCCGCGGGCACTGGCAGCGCACTGCCCGGCCCGGTACCTGGTCGGCTACGTGGGGAGCCGTCCGGTCTGTTCGGCCGAAGTGTTCCATTACGCGGGGGTCGTCGGCATCTACAACATCTCCACCCTGGCCGCCCACCGCCGACGTGGCTACGGCGGTGCCATCACGCTCGCGGCACTCCGCCTCGCCCGCGACCGGGATCACCGCATCGCGGTCCTGCAGGCATCAGCCGACGGCGAGCCCGTCTACCGCCGCCTGGGGTTCCGTTCCTGTGGCCAATTCACCGAACACGCCATCAACCCCCGAACCGCCTGAACTCCGCCGGCCCTCGTCCCGTCTTTCCTGACAGTGCTGGTCACAGCCACTCGTCGACGGCCGCTACGAGGACGGTGGCCTCGTAGCGGACCGCGAACCCGTCATACCCCGTGGCCACGGCGCAACGCCTTCGGAGACGGCCGATACCGCACTCGACCGCGTGCCGAGCCTTGTGGTCCTCGGCCTCGAACCCTGACGGCCCGCCACCCCGCGAGCCGGACGGCAGCACGTATCAGTGGTCGGTGATGTACTCGCCGAAGACCACACCCGCCTCGGCGCCCGCCGCCCACGCCTGGACCCTGAACCTGCCGGCCGTCGAGCCCGCGATGAGGCACTGGGAGGTGGCGGCCACGCCGTCCGCGCCGCTGGTGGCCTCCGCGGTATCGGAGCCGTTCTCGAAGGAGGCGGCGTCATCCATGACCCTGAAGAAGACCTTCGCTTCCCCCACGGGCGCGCCGTGCGCGTCCCGCACCACGACGCTGAGCGGTGCGGCGAACTTCTCACCCGTCGCGGCGTGTTGCCCCGCGCCCGAGCGATACCCCAGGTGATCGGGTGACCCGACGGCTTCCTTGACCACGATCCCTTCGAACGGCGTGAAGACGTCTTCTTCCAGCCACTCGGCCGAGGCGTCCACCTGCCCGGGCTTCTCCGCCCGCAGCGGCGCGCTCTCGGCGACACCCATGTCGTCGCCGGCTTCCTGGACCGGCTTGATGTCGACCGTCCCGCCCCCGGCGAAGCGCGCTTGATCACCCTTGAGGACGAACTTGATGGTCGCCTTTCCGACTGGGGTTCCGTCGAGCTTGCCGGCCCGGACCCGGAGGGGGTGTTTGAACGAGCTGCCCGCCTCCGCCTCCTGCCCCTGCCCCGCCTTGGGGGTGAGCCGGAACTTCGAGATGTGGAACATCTCCGCGGTTCCTTCGAGCCCGACCCAGAGCTGGGAGTTCGTGTCCGTCGCGATCCCCGACGGCTTCGAGCCCTTTCCGGTGCCGATGCCGCCGGCTGTGTGCGTGGCACCCGGAAGAACGCAGTCCACCGCATCGGCCGAGGGCATGGTGAACCACAGCGAGCCGTCCGGCATCGCGAACAGCCGGTCGGGAACGGCGTCGGTGCGGACCGTCTGCTGGGACTTGCGGTCGAGGTCGTACTTGATGAGGTATGCGCCGTCGGTCGCCACCCACAGGACCCGCTCCTGGGCGGTCTCGGTGATGGCGAGATGTCCGGGTGCCGCGGTGCCGTCGAGGCGTACGGGGTTCTTGGAGAACTCGCCGCTCCTGGCGTCGAAAAGGACCACACAGCCCGAGCCGGGCGAGCTCAGCCAGTATTCCTGGGACGTCCTCTTCGCGACGGCGAGTCCCAGTAATGGGCTGCTGGGCCCGTCAGGCAGGGAAAACGCGTCGGACGTCTGGATGTCGCCGTCCGCGTCGATGAACGTCAGCGAAGACATGCCCGAGAGCGTCGCGACGATCCTTTCGGCACCTGTCGCGTCGGAGCCGATCGTCATGGCAGGGCATGCCGCCGCCGTGCCCCTCCCGCAGTTGTCGTAGCGGCCGTCACCGTCGCGGGTGAGCGTGCACTTGACCACGCAGCCCCGGTCCGATGCGAGCGCGTATGTCCAGACAGCCTGTTTCCAGGCCACGAGAACCTCCGCGCTCCTGCCCGGGTCCGGCGAGGGGAAAACCTTGTTCTCATGGGGTGTTTCGGTCGCGAAACGGCCGAACTGGGCATCCCCGGTAACGAACCATAACTGCTGGTCGTGCGGGTTCCAGGTGAGGGAAACGGGCTTGGCGGAGCCGGTCAGGGGATAGCGAGGACCGGTGGGTTCGTCGCCTGCTGTCGATGGCATCACTGGGCTCACCTTCTCCGGAGAGGTCACGACTCGTTCGCTTCGGCGCCCTTGCCCGGCTCGGGCCGCACGCGGAGGGAGATCGTGGTGGGAGACTCCGAGTCCCCATGGCCGACTTCCAGCACCACCCGGCCCTCCTCCCGGCCGGCCCGCAGCGCGGGCAGCGCGGCCCTGCCCAGGGCATCCGTGGTCAGGAGGGTTTCCGTCGTTCCATCGCTGAACGTCGTGCCGCTGTCGGAGACGACACGGCAGGTGAGCGGCACACCCGGGATGGGGAGGCCGTTGCTGACGTACTGGACCACGCCCGGCATGTCGGTGCGCCGTCCCGGCGCCGCCTCCGTCACCAGGTGGGACACGAGCCTGGTGTTCCCGAGGGCGCCTTCGGGGTCATCGGGAATCGGGTACTTCCCGATCGACATGTTGGTCGGGTTGGTGTACCAGACCCATTTTCCGTGCTTGTCCACGCACAGCCCCATGGCGTCGCCGCCGTTCGGCAGGGCCGGGCCCGGCAGCTCGGTCATGCTCTTGTCCGTACGGAAGCGTGAGATCCCATTGCTGCACGCCACCCAGAGGTTTCCGTCCGTGCCCAGCATCATTTGCCGAGGGCTCCCGCCTCCGGAGATATCCCGCTGCGTCCAGCTGCGGAGGGCCGTGTCGTAACGGCAGATCTGGTTCGGATTCTCGGCGCCTATCCATACCGCGTCACCTTTGGGGCTGGCGACGACGTGGACCGGCTTCTGACCGCTTCCTCCGGGGAGTGAAATGGGCGTGGGCTGACTGTCCTTGACCGGGTTGTACCTGAACAGACTGTTGGTTTTCCGCTCGAAGTTTCCCGTGGTGCTGACTTGTCCCGTCGCCCAATAGACGCACTCCTCGAGTGATGTCGCTTCCTTCGGTGCGGTGACGGCCACGGACCAGAGCCAGGTGTCGTAGACCGGGTTCTGCCGGGCGTCCGGAAACGGATACGTGCCGGGAGTGTCGGACTCGTCTGCCGGGTCGCAGTATCCGACCAGAGTGTGCACGGGCTCGGCGAACATGATCCAGTAGGCCCACACGGGAGTCGCTTCGGTGCCCGTATTGAGCAGGAGCCATGTGATGGTCTGAGCCCTGGCGTCATCGGCCAGTTTGAACTCGTTGAGTCGCTTGTGGTTGACGATGTCGTACTCGATGACGGGGTCGTAGTCCTGCTCATACGCGGGCGAGGCGAACCATACGACCTTCTTCCCGTCCGGCCGGTTCGGGTACGGGTCCGGAATGATCCCGGCGGAGAGCCAGCGGACGTCGTTGGTGACCGGAAGCTGATTGGCAAGACTTGTCGGATGCACCTGGACGAGCGTCTGATTGTGGGTCGTCACCCAGAGGTATCCGTCCGGTCCGACCGCGACGGAGTGCGGAGTAACGGTGCCGTTGAGGAGAGGGTATTCTTCTGGTGCGCCAGCATCCTGCATTCCGGACCACTCCTTCGATGTGCCACCCGAGAGCGAAGTGCCTTCCGGCCGAAATCGATCGGCATCGGATGCTATCGAGCCGACATCGATACCGGGCAAGCGACCGCCGGAAGATTGGCTTGAACAAGCGATGTAAAGTACCTTTTCAAGTATTTCTCAGGTAACTGGCATGCAATGGTGGCGAAATGATTCCCCTGCGCCTTTCCGGCCCTCTGTGCGGCACAGCCATGGAACGTGCGGCCGTGAATGCCGTGTCAGAGTGCGGCTCCGGGTACGCAAGGCCCCTGGGTGCAGCTGCACCACCACAGTGAACGGCTCGTCTCGACCGGCAGCCACTCGGTGACGATGTCGCGCCCCACGCCCGACGGGGATGAACTGTTCATCCGTTCGGGCGATGGAACTACGCCGCGCGAGTGAATCGCCGCGAAGGCGGCCCGTTCCGTGTGGCTTGGATGGCTCCGTGATCATCTCAGCGACCGCAGAGAAGCGGGCAGGAACCGCACGTGAGCTCGTCGACGCCGTACCGGTGCATCGGGCCTTCGCGGCTGTCGCGCTGCGACAACCGGGCGCGACCGCCCTGGTGGAGGAGTCCGGTCGGCGTTGGTCGTACCGTGAGTTGTCCTGCTGGGCGACCGTGATCGCGGCCCGGCTGCGTGAGGCGGGGGCGGGCCCGGGGCGGGCGGTCGCGTTGCGGCTGCCCCGTTCGGCGCGGCTGGTGGCCTCGCTACTGGCGGTCTTCGAGACCGGTGCGGCCGCCGTGGTGCTCGACCCGCGTACCCCCGCCGAACGGCTGGCGGCCGTCGAGGCCGACGCCGGTTGCACGGCGGTGGTCGTCCCGTCCGGTGAGCCCGCCGGGGAGGATCGCGTTCACGGCCCGGCGCCCGTCACGGTGGCGGCCCTGCCCGAAGCGGCCGGGGCGCCCCTGCTCGTGGCCGGCCCGGATGGTGAAGACGACAGGGTCGCCTGCGTGTTCTACACCTCGGGCTCGACCGGGCAACCGAAGGGAGTCCAGGTCACCCATCGCAACCTCGGGCGCTTCGCGGCGGATCCGTGCTGGGACGGCCCCGGCCACCGCGTCACGGCGCTGGTGTCCGCCCTGGGTTTCGACGCCCTGAGCTACGACCTGTGGGTGCCGCTGACTCGGGGCGGCACCGTGGTCGTTCCCGACGAGGACCGGGTGGACGCCCACCGGCTGGCCGGGCTGGTCGCCGCCCACGGCGTCACCGGAGTCTTCCTCACCACCGCTTGGTTCGGCCAGATCGCCGTGGACGCCCCGGGCACGCTGCGCGGGCTGCACACGGTGCTCACCGGCGGCGAAGCGGCCGACCCGCGGGCCTTCGCCCTGGTCCGCGCCGCCTGCCCGCAGGTGGTGCTCGGCCATGTCTACGGACCGACCGAATGCACCACGTTCACCACCCGCCACCTGCTGGCGCCCGGTGAACCGCTGCCCGGTGGCCGGGTACCGATCGGTACCGGTCTGCCCGGGGTGGAGGTGCGGCTGCTCGGCCCGGACCTGGCCGAGGTCGCCGACGGCGAGCCCGGCGAGGTGTACGTCGCGGGCGAACAGGTCGCGCTCGGGTACCTGAACCGGCCCGCGAGGACCGCCGAGCGCTTCGTCGCCGACCCCCACGGCCCGGCCGGTGCCCGTATGTACCGCACCGGCGACCTCGCCGTCAGAGGGCCGGGCGGGGCGCTGGAGTACCTGCGGCGCGACGACGACCAGGTCAAGATCCGGGGGCACCGCGTCGAGCCGGGCGAGGTGCGCGCCGCGCTGGCCGCGCTGCCCGGGGTGGCGCGGGCCGCGGTGGTGGTCCGGGACGGGCGGCTGGCCGGGTACGCGGTCCCCGAAGCCGGCCGCGCCGTCACCGCGGAGGAACTGCGCGCGGAGCTGGCCCGGGTGCTGCCCGAGTACATGGTGCCCTCGGTGGTGGTGCTGCTCGACGCGCTCCCGCTGACGGTGAACGGCAAGGTGGACCGGGCGGCGCTGCCCGCTCCCGCGGCCGTACGCGCCGGAGCGGGTGTGCCGCGCACGGCCGCCGAGAAGGCGCTGTGCACGGCGTTCGCGGAGCTGCTGGGCTTGGCGGCGGTCGGCACCGAGGACGACTTCTTCGTCCTCGGCGGAGACAGTATCGTCGCGATGCGGCTGGTCAGCCGGGTGCGCGGGGAGAACGTGGCGATCAGCTCGCAGGACGTGTTCCGCCTGCGTACCCCCGGTGCCCTGGCCGCCGCCGCTCAGGCGTCGGCCCCGTCGGCGGATCTGCTGCACCTGTCGGCCACCGGGCGGCTGGAGCTGCCGCCGATCGCGTTGTGGCTGCGGGAACAGGGCGAGGGAACGGACGAGTTCGTCCAGTCGGCGCTGGTGGAGACACCGCCCGGACTGGAACGACAGCAGTTGGTCGCCGGCCTGCAGACGGTGCTCGACCGGCACGACGCCCTGCGTACCCGGCTGCCCGACCCGTCCACGGAGGCCGTATGGCAGCCCGAGGTGCCGGCGCCGGGCGAGGTGGACGCGGCCCGACTGCTGGACACGGTGGACCTGCGGGAACTGCCCGATGCCCCTTCGGCGGCCGAGGTGCGAACGGAAGTCCTGCGCGTCATGCGGTCGTTGGACCCGCCCTCCGGGCATCTGCTGCGCGCGGTCTGGTGGGACCGGGGGCCGGGGCGGCCCGGGCGGCTGCTGCTGGCGGTGCATCACCTGGTGATCGACGGTGTGTCGTGGCAGGTGCTCCTGCCGGACCTGGCCAGGGCCGTCGAGGACCCTCGGGCGCTCGGTGCCTGGGGAGCGAGCACCGCCTACCGGCAATGGGTGCGGCGGCACAACGCGCGTGCCGCGAGCCCGCAGGTGCTGGCGACGCTGCCGCACTGGCGGGCCGCGAGCCTCCCGGCGCCCGCGCCCTGGCCCACCGGCGAGCCGCTGAACGCCGCGTTGGACACCATCGCCACCTCGCGGACGCTGGAGTCGGTGCTGCCGCCCGAGGTCGGACGGGCGCTGCTGACCCGCGCCCCGGCGTACTTCGGTGCCACCACGCAAGAGCTGCTGCTGACCGCGCTGGCCGTGGCCTCGGCCCGGCGCGGCGGCTCACGCACCCTGGTGCTGGACACCGAGGGGCACGGCCGCCACGCCACCGAAGCGGCCGGCGACGCCACCGACCCGGCCGACGACTTCTCCGGCACGGTCGGCGATGTCTCCGGCACGGTCGGCGACGTCTCCGGCACGGTCGGCTGGTTCACCTGTCTGTTCCCCCTCCGGCTGGAATGCCCCGAGCGGGCGGCCCGCACCGCGTCCGACCCCCGCGAGGAGGAAGCGGCACTGGCCGAGGCCGTACGAGCGATCAGCCGGCAGTGGCGGGAACTGCCCGCGGATCCTTCCTCCTACGGCTTGCTGCGCCACCTCCACCCGCAGGCCGCCGGGCTCCTCGCCTCGGCCCCGGCCCGGCCGCTGCTCTTCAACTACCTGGGCCGCTACGGCGCGCCGGGCCACAGCCCGTGGCCGTACGCCGCGGAGGCGCCCGTACTCGGTATCCACCGGGCCCCGCGACAGCCGCTGTCGCACCCGCTGGAGGTCAACGCGGTCATCGACGAACGCTCGGGCGAGCCCCTGCTCACGGCCGTCTGGCGCTGGTCGGCCCGACTGCTCGGCGCCGGGGACGTGGCGGGCCTGGCACGGGAGTGGGGGGAGGTGCTGGCCGCGTTCGCTCGCGCCTCGGCCACCGACCGGGGCGATCGGGCCGGGCGGCCGGCTCTGCCCGCGCAGCGCCAAGAGGAACAGTGGCCGTGCTCACCGCTGCAGGAGGGGCTGCTCTACCACGCCCACCGGGCGGACGGCGCACCCGACCCGTACCACGTCCAGACGGTGGTGGACCTGGAAGGGCCGGTGGACGCGGCGGTACTGCGCGCGGCGCTGGCCGCCCTCACCGCCCGGCACCCGGCGCTGCGGGCCGGCTTCCGGTGGAACTGCCGGGGGCAGGCGGTGCAGACCGTGCCCGGCGTGGTGGAGGTCCCGCTGCGGGAGGCCGGCCTGTCCCACCTACCGGGCCACGAGCGTGAGCCGGCCGCGGAGGAGGAAGCCCGCCGGGACCGGGACGAGCCGTTCGACCTGGCCTCGCCCCCGCTGCTGCGGGCGGTGCTGCTGCTCCTGGGCCCGGCACGCTCCCGGTTGTTGCTGAGCTACCACCACATCCTCATGGACGGCTGGTCGATGCAGGTCGCCCTGGCCGACCTGGCCGAGCTCTACGGCTCGGCCGCGTCCGGCGCGGCACCGCGTCCCGTCCCGCGACCGTCAGCGCTCGCCTATCTGCGCCACGTCGCCGCACAGGACACCGAGCTGGCCGGTAAGAAGTGGCAGGAGCTGCTGGCCGGCCTGGACGAGCCGACGCTGCTGACCTTTCCGGGTTCCGAGGAACCCGGCCGTCCCCGCACGGTGCTGCTGGAGTTGCCGGCCGGGCGCACGGCCGCGCTGCGGGCCCGGGCCCGCGAGCGGGCCCTGTCGCTCAACACCCTGATCCTGGGGGCGTGGGGGCTGGTGCTGGCGCAGCTGACCGGCCGCACCGACGTGGTCTTCGGCACCGTGGTGGCCGACCGCCCGCCCCACCTACCCGGGGTCGAGTCCATGGTCGGCCTGATGAACAACGCGGTGCCGGTACGGGTGGACACCGCCGCCCACGGCGACCGGAGCGAACTGCTGGCGGCCCTGCAGGAGCAACGGATGGCGATGATGCCGCACCAGCACCTCGGCCTGGCCGAGATCACCCGCTCCACGGGACTGCGCGAGCTGTTCGACACCGTCGCCGTGCTGGAGACCTACACCGACGCCTTCGCCACCCAGTGGGGCCCAGAGGTGCGGGTCACCGCCAGCCGGGTGGAGAACGGCACCCACTACCCACTGTGCCTGCTCCTCTCGCCAGGCGAGCGGATCACCGTACGCGTCCAGTACCAGCCCGGGCGGCTGACCGAGAACGGCGCCCGCGAGATCGGCACCCGCCTGGTGGAAGCGCTCGACGCCCTGGCAGCGGACCTGACCGCGCCCTGCGCGCGGCCCATCGGCGCCGTGCGCGCGGAAGCCGAGACCCCACTCGCGGAGCCGGCCCGGGAGCCGGCGGCCACGCCCGTGCTGGAGCGGTTCGCGGCACACGTACGTTCCACCCCGGAGCGAACAGCCGTCGTGGACACCGCCGGCGCCCTCGACTACCAGGGCCTCGACCTGTCCTCCGAACGGCTGGCCGAGGAACTCGCCGGACGAGGCGTGGGGCCCGAGGACGTAGTAGCCCTGTGCCTGCGCCGCGGACGGGAGGCGGTCGCGGCCATGCTGGCGGTCCTCAAGGCCGGTGCCGCCTACCTGTGGCTCGACCCCCGCCACCCCGCCCGGCGGGTGGCGCGACTGGCGGCCGAAGGCCGCCCCGCGCTGCTGCTGTGGCAGGCCGAGTTCGCCGACGCCCTGGCGCTCGTCCCGGACCGGACGCCCCGCATGCTGCTGGAACCGCACCACCTGGCCGCTGCTCCCCCGGCCGGCCCCGCCCGGGCCCGGCCGCCGCGCCTTCCCGGTCACCCCGCGTACGTCGTGCACACCTCCGGAACACAAGGCATGCCCAAGGCGGTGGTCATGCCCGGCGCCGCCCTGGACCGGCTGGTGGACTGGCACGAACGGCGCATGCCCGCCGAGCCGGGCGCCGTGACGGCCCAGTTCACCTCCATGGCGTTCGACGTCGCCACCCAGGAAGTCCTCACCGCCCTGTGTAGCGGGCGCACCCTGGCCGTACCCGACGCGGACACCCGCGCCGACGCCGCCGCGTGGACCGCGTGGCTGCGCGCCCACAAGGTGACCGAACTGTTCGCCCCCACCCCCGTCCTGGCCGCCCTGTGCGAATTCGCCGACGGCGAGCGGGAACCGCTGCCCGACCTGCGCCACCTCGTGCAGGCCGGCGAGGCGCTCGTGGTCGGTCCCCGGCTGCGCGCGCTGTGCGCCAAGGGCGGCAAGCGCCTGCACAACCACTACGGCCCGGCCGAGACCCACGTGGTGACCGCGGGCGAGATCCCCGGCGAGCCTGCCGACTGGCCCGCCCGGCCCGGCATCGGCCGCCCCGTGCCCGGCACCCGGGTGCTGCTGCTCGACGTGGGGCTGCGGCCGGTCCCCGACGGACTGGCCGGGGAGCTCTACCTGGCGGGAGACCAACTGGCCCGCGGCTACCTGGGCCGTCCCGGGCTGACCTCCGCGCGGTTCGTCGCCGACCCCTACGGCCCGCCCGGCTCACGGATGTACCGCACCGGCGACCTGGCCCGCCGGCTCCCGGACGGCGATCTCGAGTTCATCGGCCGCAACGACGACCAGGTGAAGATCCGCGGTCACCGGATCGAGCCGGACGAGGTACGCGCCGCCCTGGCGGCCCTGCCCGGCGTGGTCCAGGCAGCCGTGGTGGCCCGCCCGGACGGACGCGGCGGCAAGGAACTGACCGGCTACGCGGTAGGTGCCACCACCGCCGCGACGCCCCTGGACGGCACCGCGCTGCGCCAGGAACTCGCCCGTGTCCTGCCGGACTTCATGCTGCCATCCCGGATCGTGATGCTCGACCGGATGCCGCTGACCGTCAACGGCAAGCTCGACCGCCACGCCCTGCCCGAGCCACCACGCCGCCCGACCGCGACGCGCGAGCCGCGCACACCCGCCGAACGCGTGGTAACCGACGCGTTCGCCGAGGTGCTGGGCCTGGACCGAGTCGGCGCGGACGACGATTTCTTCGCCCTCGGCGGGCACTCCCTGCTCGCCGCCCGGCTGCTCCAGCGGCTGCGCGAGCGACTGAACCCGACGGCCACCCTCGCCCAGGTCATGCGGCGCGCGACCCCCGCCGCCCTGGCCGCGCTCCTCGCGCCGGCACCCGGCGAGGCCCCGGACGGCGCCGTCCCCGTGTCCGCGACCACCAGGACCTGAGCGGGGTCCCCGGCCGGCCGACGCGCCGGGGGCCCGGCCTTCGCCCGAACCACCGGCCTGCCGCCGAACGTTTCGCACCCGGCCGTCCCGCGTTCCCTCCACCATCCGAGGAAAGCCCATGAACCCCTTCGACGACCCCGACGGCGTCTTCGTCGTCCTCGTCAACGACGAGGACCAGTACAGCCTGTGGCCCGCCCATGTCACCGTCCCCGCCGGATGGCACGAGGCCCACCCCCGCGCCGACCGCGCCACCTGCCTGGCCTGGATCGACGCCACGTGGACCGACCGTCGGCCGGGCACACTGCGTACCGCCGAGGCCGGCCGATGACCGCCCTCGCGACGACACACGCCGGAACCACGCCGGACACCCCTCCCCTGAGGGTCGCCGTCGTGGCGGCACTGCCGCAGACGGCGCCGCCCCTCGTCGAGGCACTCCAGGCGCTCGGGCACCAGGTGCCGGTGGTGATCGGCTTCCGGCGCCCGCCCGACTGGCCCGGGCACGTACTCGGCGAACACGATCTCCCACCCGGTGTGGATCTGGCGATCCCCTCCGCACCGGAGCGGGTCGGTGAACTGCTGCGCGCCTACTGCCCCGACGCGGCGGTGAGCTACGGCTACCCGAGGAGACTGCCCGCCGCCGCGGTGACCGCCCCCCGGCTGGGGACGGTCAACTGCCACCCCTCCGACCTGCCCGCCTACCGGGGCCCGAACCCGGTCGGCTGGGCCGTGCGCAACGGAGAACGCGAGATCGGCGTGACCTGGCACCGGATGGACGCCGAACTGGACACCGGGGCCGTGCTGGCCCGCACACGGATCCCACTGGACCCCTCGGTGTGGTCCTTCACCGGCGTCAACACACTCGTCCTCAAGGCCGCTGCGGCGATGCTGCCGCACGTCCTCGGGCGACTGGCCCGCGAAGAGGCCGGCGAGCCGCAGACGGCGGAGGCCGGCGGCTGGGCCGGCTTCTTCGGGGAGGACTACGCCACGGTCGACTGGTCCGCCCCGGCCGCCCACATCCACACCCAGGTGAGGGCGTGGAACATCGCCGGCCACCACCCCCGGCGCGAGGGGCCGGTCGCGGTGATCGACGGAACACGCTGGCGCCTGCGCCGCACCACCTTGGACCGGCCCCCGACAGGCACCGGACGCAGGATCGCCTGCGGCACCGGCGACCTGTGGGTGCTGGCCGCCGACCCCCTCGGCTGAACCAGGTGGCTCGGGAACGTCGGGGACGTCCCCGAGCCGCCGAGGTCGCGCCACGAGCACTTCCGGCACTCGTCCGGCCCGCACCGCGTTCAAGGAGAAGGCCCGTGTCCTTTACGACACGAAACGGTCCGACAAGTGCGCCGTGATCAGATCGGCGCAGCCGACGTCAGCGCCTCCCTTGGAGTCTTTGTGGCCTTACGGATAGCCGTCACCGCTGAGCCGATACCTTCGCATGTGTCCGCGCTCGATTACGTCACCGTCCCGGCCCTCGAGCAGGGCCACGACGTCGCCCTTTACGCCCCCCGTATGTTCCGCCGCGAGGCCCGGCGGCGAGGGGTGGAGTTCCATAGGGCGGGAACGGACTGGACGTGCGATCCCGCCGTCCAGCAGACGGCGGGTGAGATCTGGAAGGAGTCCGGAAACTCACCTTTCAACCGCTATGTCTTCGGTGAGGTCTGGCCGGATCAGGCCGCGGCGAAGGCCCATGACCTGATCACCATGTGGAGGCGGGAACGGCCTGATCTGGTGATCGCCGAGTGCAGCGATCTCGGTGCGCACCTTGCGGCGAAGGTCCTGGATCTGCCCGTGTTCGCGGCGGACAACGGTCTCGGCCCGGTACTCCTGGATCTCTGGGACACCGACATCGCGCCCGCGTTGACGTCCCTCTACAAACAGCACGGCCAGGACACCCCTTTACTGCCCGCGATGCTCACCCCCGCACCGGTTCCGTGGTTCTACCGGACGCCCCCGCCCGCCGCACGCGCGGTCCGGCGCACGGTCGCGGAATTCCGGACCGTCCTCCCCGAGCGGCTCGACCGCTCCGCCTCCTGCCGCCCGCTCGTCTACGTGAGCCTGGGCACCTTGACCACCGCGATGCCCAGTCTCCGTGCTGTGGTGGAAAGTGTGTACCGGGAGATCATGGCCGCGCTTTCCGGAATCGGCTGCGACGCGATCGTGTCCGCGGGAGACCTAGCGCAGGACCTGCCGAGCACGGACCCCCGCATCGAGGTCCCCCGCATCGAGGTCGTCGAGCACGTCCGGCAGCCCGCGCTGCTGCGCCACGTGGACCTGTTCGTGACGCACGCGGGCCGGGCGTCCCTGCTCGACGCGGTGCAGGGCACCACGCCCGTCCTGGGCATGGGCGTACTCGCCGACCAGCCCGACAACGCCGGCGCGTTCGCCCGGCGCGGCCTCGGCCGCGCGCTGGACCTCACGGCGAGGCCCGGCGAGATCTCCGATGCCGTGACGGCCGTCCTCGCCGACTCCCACTACCGCGACGCCATGATCGCCGCCGACGCGGAGCTGTCACAGCTGCCACCGCTCGACATCAGGGAACTCCGGGACAGCGTCTGATTCCTACCGCCGCATCGCGACCTTCATACGATCGGCATCCGCTCACGGGGAGCCCAGTGCGGAGCCGGTCGGGAGTCGGTCGTATGCGCCCGGACCGGCCGCCGAGCCAGCTGGGCCGGGCGCGGGCCGACTATGCCCGGCGCGCAAGATCTTGACGCTTTCCTGACGCCCGTCCTGGGCAGGGCCAGGAATCCATTGCTTACGCTGGCTCGGCTGTCCATCCGATGGCCGAATTTCCACCCCCCAGCAGAGCACCAGGAGCACCACATGGCCACCCCGACCGACACGCGCACGAGTCGTCTGCGGGGGTGGATGCTGGAGGGGCTCTCCGACATGGGCAAGGGCCGTCCGTCCCAGGCCGCGCCGGCCCCCGAGCACAAGGGCCAGCCCTGGTGGCGGGTGATGTGCCTGACCGGAGTCGACTATTTCTCGACGCTCGGCTACCAGCCGGGCATCGCCGCCCTGGCCGCCGGTCTCCTCTCCCCCGTCGCGACGATCGTGCTCGTGATCGTGACCCTGGCCGGCGCGCTGCCCGTCTACCGGCGCGTGGCCGAGGAGAGCCCGCACGGCGAGGGTTCGATCGCGATGCTCTCGCGGCTGCTGTCCTTCTGGAAGGGCAAGCTGTTCGTCCTCACACTGCTGGGCTTCGCCGCGACCGACTTCCTGATCACGATCACGCTGTCGGCCGCGGACGCCTCCACCCACCTGGTGGAGAACCCCAATCTGCAAGGGGCCCTGCACGACAAGCAGGTACTGATCACCCTGATCCTCATCGCGCTGCTCGGCGCGGTGTTCCTCAAGGGCTTCCTGGAGGCGATCGGCGTCGCCGTCGTCCTGGTCTCGGTCTACCTCGCGCTCAACGCGGTGGTCGTGGTCACCGGCCTGTGGCACGTCCTCACCGAAGGTCACGTCGTCACCGACTGGACCGCCGCCCTCACCGCCGAGCACGGCAACGTCTTCGTCATGATCGGCGTCGCCCTGATCGTCTTCCCGAAGCTGGCGCTCGGCCTGTCCGGCTTCGAGACCGGCGTTGCCGTGATGCCGCACGTCAAGGGCGCCCCGGACGACACGGAGGACCGGCCCGCCGGGCGGATCCGCGACACCAAGAAGCTGCTCACGACCGCCGCGGTCATCATGAGCGCCTTCCTGATCATGACCAGCTTCATCACCACCGTGCTCATCCCGCACAAGGAGTTCGAGCCCGGCGGCAACGCCAGCGGCCGCGCGCTCGCCTACCTGGCGCACGAGTACCTGGGCAACGCCTTCGGCACGGTCTACGACGTCTCGACCATCCTCATCCTGTGGTTCGCGGGTGCCTCCGCCATGGCCGGTCTGCTCAACCTGATGCCGCGCTACCTGCCCAAGTACGGCATGGCCCCGCACTGGGCCCGCGCCGTGCGGCCCATGGTGATCGTCTTCACCCTCGTCGCCTTCCTCGTCACCTGGCTCTTCGACGCCGACGTCGACGCCCAGGGCGGCGCCTACGCCACCGGTGTCCTCGTCCTCATCTGCTCCGCCGCCATCGCCGTCACCATCGCCGCCCGCAAGGCCGGCCAGCGCGGCTGGACCATCGGCTTCGGCGTCATCTCGGCCGTCTTCCTCTACACCACCGTCCTCAACGTGATCGAGCGCCCGGACGGCGTGAAGATCGGTGCCTGCTTCACCGCCGGCATCCTCCTCGTCTCGCTCCTCTCCCGCCTCGGCCGCGCCTTCGAGCTCCGTGTCACGCATGTGGAGCTCGACGAGATGGCCGAGCGGTTCGTTCGCGACATCTCCCAGCGCACGCCGCGCTTCATAGCCAACGAACCCGACGAGCGCGACGCCGCCGAGTACCGCGAGAAGATCGAACAGATCCGGGCCGACAACGACATCCCCACCACCGAGGACTTCGTCTTCGTCGAGGTCACGGTCACCGACCCCTCCGAGTTCGAGGCCGGCCTGACGGTACGCGGCGAGATCATGCACGGCCGCTACCGCGTCCTCACGATGGAGAGCTCCTCCGTCCCCAACGCCCTCGCGGCCTTCCTCCTCCACTCCCGCGACCTCACCGGCACCCGCCCCCACGTCTTCTTCGAGTGGACCGAGGGCAACCCCTTCACCAACTTCGTCCGCTTCTTCCTCTTCGGCCAGGGCGAGGTCGCTCCGGTCACCCGCGAGATCCTGCGCGAGGCCGAACCGGCCCGCGACCGCCGCCCCCGCGTCCACGTCGGCTGACCAGCCCTCCACCGCACCGGCCGGAACCACAGCGGGCACGGCGCGCGGGCCCGGACGATCTCCTCGGCCTGGGGCCGTGGCGGCGGGCAGCATCGGTGTTCAGCGCGGGTCCGGGACCGTTTCGACGGTGCCGTTGAGTCGTGCCCGCTCGGCCGCGAGGACCGCCATGTGGCTGGCGAGGGAGTCACGCGGGCCCGACTTGATCCGCGTGGCGTCTCCCGTCGCCACGGCCTCGACGAAGGCGTCCATGAGTCCCGCGTCCCCACCGCCGTGGCCGCCTGCCGCCGTCATCTCGCCCAGTCGAAGAGGGGTGACGTCCTCTTCGCCACGGGTGAGGAAGTCGTGGATCCGTATGGTCTTGCCGTCGCCGTACAGCTCGCCTCGGGTGCCGAAGATCCGGGTTTTGCGGTCGGCGGCCTCGTTGAACGCGGTCATGGTGAAGGTGGCGGTGGCTCCGCCGGGAAACTCCATCGCGACGACCTGGTGGTCGACCACGTCGTTGTCGCAGGCGTACACGCACCGGCCGTAGGGCCCCGTGCGCAGGGCCCGCTCGAGTGCTCGCGGGGTGAAGTCGTCGACGACGACGCCGAGTGGCCAGCGGTGTTCGCCCCGTTCGAGCATGCCGCCGTAGAAGCGCGCGGCCGAGTAGGGGCAGTCGGCCTCGACCGGGCAGTCGACGCACCGGTCGGCCGCCCCGGCGGGCCGGTTGGCCGGGGTGAAGTGCGAGAGCCGGCCGAAGCTGGAGAGCCGCTTCGGCGACTGCCCCACGATGTACTGCAGCCAGTCCAGGTCGTGACACGACTTGGCCATCAGCATGGACGTGGCCCCGTCGGTGTTCCGCCAGTTACCACGGACGAACGAGTGGGCCTGGTGCCAGAAGCCGACGGGCTCCAAGTGCTGGATGCTGACGATGTCGCCGATCCGTCCGGAGTCGACGACGGCCTTGAGCGCCTGCGTATAAGGGGTGTAGCGCAGGACATGACCCACGGCGAGCATCACGCCGGCCTTCTCCACCGCGGTCACCACCCGTCGGCAGGAGTCCTCGTCCAGCGCCATCGGCTTTTCCAGCAGGATGTGGTACCCGAGGGCGGCGAATGCCTCGGTGGGCTCGACATGCGTGCGGTCGAGCGTGCAGATCAGCACGGCGTCGGCGATCCTGCCGCGAGCGGCGAGCTCCTTCCAGTCCGAAACCGCGTTCCCCGGCACGATGCCGTGCGCTTCGACGAGCCGGGCGCGCCGCACGGTTCGTGGTTCGGCCACACCGACGACGGCCGCCCGATCAGGATGCTCAAGGGCCCACTTGGCGTATCCGGTGCCTCGGTCGCCGGCACCGATGACGAGGAGAGAGACAGGTGGCATGACGCAAACCCTAATGAGTCCCATGCGCCATGGAAGGGGCTTTCAGCGGTTCCGGCGCTCCAGCCCGGTGGCCTGCTTACAGCCCCCGTAGGCTCCGCCAGCTCAAGGCAACCGCCTCGTCCAGCGTGTAGGAATTGCGCTGCCGGAGCAGCGTGGGTCCCGGCCGGCCGAAGGGCCTGTTGTCAGTGGGGTGTGTCAGAGTCCAGGCATGCTCGAGATCGTGGTGGAGACGGAGAACTGGGAGCGGCACGTGCGCGTGACCGCGGAGGAACTGGCCGGGCTGGTGCGGCGCATCGGCGGTGACGGTGACCGTTACCTCGTGGTCCAGCGGATACCCGACCTCCCTGATGTCTTCGCCCAGGTGTGGCACAAGGCCGGCGGTGACTACACGCTGGAGCACCGCGAGGGTGCTGCCGACCGGCACTTCCAGGCAATGGCCGACACCCCCGAGGACGTGGCCGCCGCGCTGGTCGGCTGGGCCCGCCGGAAGCCCGGCTGGGACGCCGGACTGGTTTGGTCGCCGCTGGACATGGGCCACACCCGCGAGGTTCCGCCGCTCGACCTCGACGAGGACGAGCGCGAAGAGCTGGAGAAGCGCGTCCGCGAAGTGCTGGTCGGCGGCTACTGCTCACGCGCCGAACTGGCCGAGCTCGCCGAGGAGTACCCGGCCACCGAGGATCGCCGGCCCGTCTCGCGCGAGCAGGCCGTGGCGCTGGCCGACCGAATGTGGCTGGAGCGTGTCGCGGAGCAGGCCGAATGGCAGGGCGAGACCGATCCCGAACGGCTCACCCGCGCGTTCACCGCCCTGCAGGAAGCCGGCATCACCGCCCGCGAGAACTTCACCTGCTGTCGCAGCTGCGGCCAGTCCGAGATCGGGCTCGAAGGTGAGCCCGATGCCCGCGGGTTCGTCTATTTCCACACCCAGTGCACGGACTCCGCCGCAGCCGGTCACGGACTGACGCTCCTCTACGGCGGCTTCGACGGATCGCCCGGGACCACCGCGTCCATCGGCCGCGAAGCCGTGGCCGCCCTGGAGGCAGCCGGCCTGGCCGTCGAGTGGGATCATGACCCCGCCCGTGCCATCACCGTCACTCCCCTGGACTGGCGCCGGCGTCTGATCGGCTAGGAGGTTCGCTTCCCGCCTCCTCGGTCACGCGCTCTCTTCCCGGCGGACGGAGAAGGCGCCCGCGGCAGCGGCCAGGGCCGCCGTCTCCGCGGCCCATGCCGGGAGTTGCGGGTCCGGAGCGGCACGCAGCAGCACCAACTGGTGGTAGAGCGGTGCGGTGGCGGCGATCAGCAGACTCCGCGCGTCCGTGTGCCGCGTGGGGAGTTCGCCGCGCTCGACGGCGCGCTCGACGAGGATCCCGCACTGGGCGTACCGGTCCTCCCACAGCCGCGTCTGGGCCCGCGCGGCCTGTTCGGAGTGGAAAGAGGCGGCCATCAGGGCGACGGCGAACGACGGCTGTACGACGAGGGACTCCCGGATCTCCTCGTTGAGGGCCGTCAGATCGCCGCGCAGGGAGCCGGTGTCCGGCGGCTGCCAGTCGATCTCGCCGGCGGCGTCGATCAGCGGTGACCGATGGGCCCGTGCATGCCGACGAGGAGACCCTCGGCGGCTGGTTCATCGTCGACGTGGCCGACCGCGAGGAAGCCGCCGAACTTGCCAAGAGCCTGCCCACCCCGGAGACGATCGAGATCCGCCCGATCCTCGAATCCGCCTGAAGGAGGTCGGGAACTTCCTCCGGTGGCGCGAAGGGGGGGGCGCGGGGCGTCGCCGCGCGGCGGGTTGAAGTCGATGGCCGGGGTTCGGGTCGTACGCCTCCGGCACGAGGCCGAGTCCGTGGGTGGAACATCCGCCGAAACGGCGGATGCGCTCGGCCAGGTACGGCCAGATGTGGGCCAGGTCCTCGGGGCCGATGGAACCAGCCCCGACCCGACAAAGCGCCAGCAGCTAGTCGAATGTGAGCAGGATCGCGACCGTGTCGCCCTCGGCGTCCAGGCACTCGGTCGTGTTGGAGCCGTCCGGGCTGACCAGGACGCCCAGCACGGTGCCAGTGCCGGCCTCGTCCGGGATCATCAGCCAGTCGTTGGTGAAGTCCCCCTCGACCGGTTCCACCGGCCAGTCGGCCGGGTCCACCGAGGCGCGCTGGAGCATCTCGCGGAGGTTCTCCAGCATCCAGTCGTCGCCCCCGGCGGCGCGCGCGTGCAGGGTGGCCCAGGCGCGCTTGAGTATCCCGGTGCCCGGCTCGATCCAGGTACTGCTGGGGTTCGCGTGCACCACGGCCAGGCCGGACGGGGTCGCCACGCGGTCGCCCCACTCCTGCGTCCGGACCGGGACGGTTTCGCCGGGGTGCACCAGCACCGCCACCGGCACCCCGGGGGCGTCCTCGCGGGAGACAAGGTAGACCGGCGTGCCGCCGGGCCGCATCGGGAAGCCCCCGCCCTCCGGCCCCAGCGGGTCGTAGATCGTGCCGTGGGCGGCGGCCCCCTGGATCAGGCCGAGCCGCTCGATCCGCCAGCCGTCGACGATCCGCACCTCCTCGGACGGATCTGCCAGGGCCGCGCTCAGCGCGGGCAGGTACTCGTACTCGTCATCGTCGTAGGACATCCGGTCTTCCCCAGAACTCGTAGGTGATGGGGAGCGTAGACCGTGGCACTGACACACCGGGGCCGTCCCGGGGCAGAGCCGCGTCGTCGGCCGGGAAAGCACCGTCCACTGGCATTGTCGGGTCGGGGCTCCCGCGCGACGGGTCCGTCGGCCCTGCCGCGTGGAATGAGCCCGCGGTGTCGGCGCTGCGGACCCGCGACGGGCGAGAAAACACGTTGGCCGGCTGCCACCGAGGTGCGACGATGCGTATTTTCCGTGTGGAGGGCCTTTGTTCGTTTTCGTCTGTGCGAGGTGTGAGGCCGAGCTGACCACCCCGATGTCCCAGGTCGCCCTGCCGTGCCACGCCCATCAGAGTTACGGGAACGGGGCCCAGTTGCCCGTGCTCATGGAGTCGGGGACGTTCGCCGTGGACCCGGACCCGTGGGGGCCGCCGTGGCGGCTGTGGGACGAGATCGACCCGGCCGAGGCGGAGGCACGTGGCGTCTACGCGCCGGTCCACGCCCTGTCCGACGGCGCGTCCGGCACGATCGTGGTGGCACCCGGAGATGTCCGGGGCACCCGCCTCATTCCTGAGAAGAGTGGCAGCGGCGGCTGCTGCGGCCTCGACGGGAGCGACGGCCCCAACATGGCCTGCCTGGCCTGCGGCCTGGCCGTGGCGAGCAGGATCGACGACTGCTCGCTCTGGCAGGCGGTGTGGCTCTTCCCGGACGCTGTGCGCCGCGTGCCGGTGGGTGGTGCCCACGCGGTTCCGCTCTCCTGGGACGAGCTGATCGAGGAGGGGAAGACCTCACCCCCGTTCGAGCCGATCATCACCAGAGGGACATCAAGGCTTGGGTCGAGTCACTACTGGTCATGGAGTCCGCAATGGGAGGCGGCGGCCGGGCAGGCGCTCGCCCACCTGCTGGCGGCCTCCGAAGGGCGGCCGGTGACGGTCCCGGACGGTCTGATCGCGGAGGTCTTCCAACGCGCCCTCAACACGCTGCTGCCCGCAGGGCCGCCGCCACGACGCGCCGTCCTGGCCGGTCCAGGACGGCTCGCCCCCGAAGCGGACGCGGACATCCTCCTGGTGCCAGTACATCCGCGGACAGGCCGGACCTGGCCCCCCGCCGACCCTGCTGCACCGGGACACCTGGTGCCACTGCCACTAGGGGTATGGGCCTGGATGGCCTCCGCCCCGCCGCACTTGCCCAATCCCTCATCGGGCGGCATACCCCGCGACGTCCTGCGTGACGACCCGCTCCCACCACGCCCCGCGTACCTGTTCCAGGCCGACTCAAGAACGTTCCAGCACACTTTGACCCGGCTACCAGCCGTTCGCAGCAGCCCATGGCTGCGCGACATCCTCGAAAACCTCCCGCAGCACAGGTCGGCCGGCCTCTTCTAGCCACCCGCCGAAGCGGCGGTGTGTGCGCGTGGTACGAGACAGGTGCCGACGGGTGGCGGTGCGGATCTGTCGCGTTCGGTGCCGGCGAGTCCGACGGTGCCGAATGGCCGTTCGACCTCCTCGTTGACGGCAGTCCGGGAGCGTACGTGAAGTTCGCCGAGGGCTACTACGAACGGCCGGTCGATCCCGGGGCCGTGGCCGCGGTCCTGGCCGGCGCCCCGCTCACCCGCCGGACAGTCGCGTTCCCCCCCCCACCGCGGACTTCGATGCCGTCGCCACGCAAGCCCGCACGCTGGGCTTCTCCCCGCTCCCGGGTCCGCTCACTGCGGCGAGCCGTCGCAGTGGGGGGGCTGATGGGCCGCGTACGGTTCTTCGCCTGTGGACTCAGCAGGTGGTGAAGTCGGTGATGTGTTCAGTGGCCCAGGTGGTGAAGGGGCGGGCGGGGTGGCCGGTGAGTTCCTCGACAGTGGGGGTGAGGGTGGCGGGCTTGCCGTCGTGGGATTCCCACCAGTTCAGCAGGGCGTCGGCGTAGGTGGCGGACAGGTAGTCGGCCACCTCCTGCTTCCATTCCTCGCGGGTGACGTGGTTGATCGCGACGGGTTGGCCTGTGACGGCGGCGAGTTGGTCGATCTGCTGGGCGAAGGTCAGCGACTCCGGGCCGGTAAGGGTGAACTGGCCGCCGTGGCGGCGGGGGTCGGTGAGGACGGCGTGGGCGGCTCCGGCGACGTCCTTCTCGTGGATGGGGTCGTTGTGGGCGCCGGGGAAGGGAAGGCTGACGGGCCGTCCGGCCTTGATGGCCCAGGCCCAGCCACCGGCGTTGGAGGCGAAGGAGCCGGGCCGCAGGATCGTGGTGGTGATCGACGAGGCGAGCAGGGCCCGCTCCACGTCGAGGTGGGATTTGGCGAGCGGGTCGTTGTCGGGGGCGGGGCCGAGCACGCTGGAGGAGGACAGCAGCACGACGTGGGTGATTCCGGCCTGGCGGGCGTGGTCGATGAAGTCGTTGATGCGGTCGGGGGAAGCGTAGAGGAAGACGGTGGTGATGCCGGTCAGAGCCGTGCGGAAGGTCGCCGGGTCGGTGAGGTCGAGGCGGACGGTGGGGACGCCCGCGAGCGGGGTGAGGCCCTCGGGGCGGGCGGAGCCGAGCCGGACCGGTAGGCCGTCGTGGTGGAGCAGGGTGGTCAGGTGGGTGGCGACCGCGCCGCGGCCTCCAGTGATCAGAATCATGGTGTTTGGTTCTTTCCGCTGGTCAGGTGGTGGTGAGAAGTCAGTGGTGTTGGGGCTGGGCCGCACGCGGAAGCAGGCGGACCAGGGCGCAGCAGCCGAGGATGATGGCGGCCACGATCAGGAGGCTGGCGGTCATGGCGTGGGCGGGGCGAGTGGGGGTGCGGAGGTAGACGGTGGTGACGGCCGCCGCGCCGAGGGCATTGGCGAGTTGCTGCACTGCGGCCAGCGAGCCCGAGCCCGAGCCGGCTTGGGTGGGGGTGACGTCGCCGAGGGTGATGTCGTAGACGGTGCCGAAGCAGGTGCCCATGCCGAGCCCGATGACCAGGGCGGCGGGGACGATGACGGTAGGGCCGGTGGCGGTGCCGGTGGCGTGGACGGCGGCCCAGAGGCCGAGCGTGCCGGCGAAGGTGGTGAGCAGGCCGATCAGGACGAGGGTGCGGCCGAGCTTCCCGATGAGCCGGTAGCAGGCGATCGAGGCGATGACGATGCCGGCGGCCATGGGCACGCTGCCGGTCAGCGCGGTGCGCAGGGGCGAGTAGCCCAGGCCGTCCTGGAGGAACAGCGAGACCACGTACAGCAGCCCGGCGACGGCGGCGAAGAAGGCGATGCCCAGGACCAGCCCCGAGACGAAACCGCGGTTGCGGAACAGCGAGGGCTGGATCAGCGGATTCGCGGCGGTGGTCTGGCGGTGGGCGAAGAGGACGAAGAACACCGCTCCGGTGGCGAGGGCGGCCCAGGCCGTCGGATGCCAGCCGTTCGCGGAGCCGTGGATCAGCCCGTACAGCAGGCCGGACATCGCTCCCGCCAGCAGCAGTGAGCCGGGGATGTCGATCGCGACGGTGCGGTCGCCGGTGTCGCGGGGCAGGAGGCGGTGGGCGGCCAGGAGAGCCGCGCCGCCGAGCACGATGTTGATCAGGAACATGGAACGCCAGCCGAGCCCGAAGGGGTCGGTGTCGATCAAGGTGGCGGCCAGGATCGGCCCGCCGACCGCGGACAGGCCCAGGACCGGGCCGAAGGCGCTGAACGCCTTGCCGATCTGGTCGCGCGGGAAGACGGCGCCGAGGATGCCGAAGCCCTGCGGGATCAGCAGGGCGCCGAAGGCCCCCTGCACCAGGCGGGCGGCGATCAGCATGGCCGGAACGGTGGCCAGGCCACATGCGACGGAGGCCGCGGTGAACCCGGCCAGGCCCGTCAGGAAGATCCGGCGGCGTCCGTACTTGTCGCCGAGGCGGCCGCCTACGACCAGGAGCACGCCGAGCGCGAGGGCGTAGGAGGCGCCGAGCCACTGGACGAGGGACGGCCCGCCGTGGAGGGAAGCGGTGATGGTCGGGGCGGCGAGGTTGGTGATCGTGGCGTCGATCAGATCGAGGACCTCGGCCGCCAGGATCACGGCGAGAACGGCCCATCGCCGGGAGGGGACGGGCCTGCCCGCCTCGGCGGGCAGGGCGGTGGTGCTGGTCATGAGGTGACTTCCAGACATGAGACGAATCGCGTTCGTCACGAACAACGTTCGCCTCGACGGTAGGTAACGAACATCGTTCGTGTCAAACAGCGTTCGCCCGGGGGCTAGGCTTGCCCCATGAGCACGCAGCCGATCAGCCGCCGCACGCGCCCCGCCAAGGCTCCCCTCAGCCGCGACATCATCGTGCGCACGGGGCTGGAGATCCTCGACCGCGACGGCCTGGACGCCCTGACCATGCGCCGCGTCGCCAAAGAACTCGACACCGGCCCGGCCTCGCTCTACGTCTACGTCGCCAACCGCGACGACCTCATGGCCGCCATGCTCGACGAAGCCCTCACCCAGGTCCCGCTGACCTCACAGGGCACCTGGCGGGAACAGCTCCAGGCCCTGGCCACCGCCGCCATCGAGGCCATGAGTCGCCACGAGGGCCTGGCCGCGGTCGCCCTCGGTGCCATCCCCACCAGCGACAACGCCCTGCTCGTCCTCGACCGCATGCTCGCCCTCCTCAAACAGGCCGGCCTCGACGACACCACCGCCGCCTGGGCCGTCGACCTCTTCTGGCTCCACATCGCTGCGGCCGCCACCGAACAGAGCGCCTACGACGCCAGAGGATCCGAGGAGGAGGCCACCATCAGCGCGGCCGACCGCCACTACGCCTCCCTTTCCACCGACCGCTACCCGATGATCACCTCGCTGCGCCAGGCACTGTTCTCCCCCGGCGACCGCGACACCTGGGGCCTGAACGTCCTCATCAACGGGATCCTCCACACTCCCGCCCGTTAGCTGTACCCCGGCCGGCCGGGCCCAGGCGGACGGACCTCTACCGCGAGCAACACACAGGCAGCCAACCCTCCGGCTCGCCGACCACGCGCCCCGAGGCACCTTCCTCGCACATGAAGGGGCCCTTGTCGCCCGACTCGAGTCCGGCGACAAGGGCCCCTTCATGCTTCTTCGCACCCGGTTACGTGAGGTCGGCGCGGCGGACGTGCCTATCGGCTGAGCCCGGCCTCGTTCAACATGCCTGCTGTAGCTACAGAACGATCACGGCTCGCCCCTCGGCAGGCCATAGCGTTGCGGCCGCCGTCGGCCCTCGTTCGTGGAAGGCACCGAAACCACGGTCCTGGACCGCGTCTCGGCCGTCCTGGAAGTCGGCCAAGAGCCACGCGTGGCCTGGCATCCGGCCCTGGCTACCGTCGTAAAGGCCGGGGCCGGCTGGCCGGGCCCCGATTTCACTGGAATTTCAGTCCGCGCTGCCAGAGTGAAGGCCGGTACCAGGACGGCGATATGGGATGCGCCACGAGCTGCGTTGGCCGGCCCTTGGGAGCGTTTTGGCGACTGCCCGTCAGCGTGATCTGGAGGCCACCGGGGTGATCGAGAGGTGAACATCGAGACTGTCGACCGTCAGGCCATTCCCCAGTCCTGTGAGCAAGTAATTCTCCGGGTCTGGGCATGCGTTGATGACTGCCCGGCCTTCCGCCCGGTGTCCCCGGCGACTGCTCTGGATCGCTGGTTCGATCGATAGCCGGCCTTGCGGGGCCTGGTTCGGGGGCACAATCAGCGAGCGCCCGGTGAGGGCGAGGGCGTCGGGACGGGCGAGTTCACGCAGATGCCGTTCCCAGCAGGAACTTCTATCCGGTGTTGGCGGAGCCAATATTCGGTACCGGCGCAGGGCCACCGCCCCCTCCGGGGACGCAATCCAGCCACACCTTCATCCCCTTTCGGCCGGTTCGTCGCGGCTTTTAGGGTCCATCCCATTCCAAGGAGATGCATGAGAATCACACGGGTCGGCCTCCTGGCAGCGGCGGCGGCGCTGCTGCTCGCACCGTTCACACCAACACCCACGCCCGCCTCGGCCGCTGCCCCGGCCTCCGCCCCGGCTCCCCAAGCGAAGGGGGTGGCCGACCGGCCGGACTTCCAACTTCCCTTCCCCTGTGACAGCGTGATCGAGCTGAAGACCTACCGGGGTCACAACCCGGACGACAAGAAGATCGACATGTACCGGCAGGGCATGCGGGAGGGAAGCCCCGTCCTGGCCTCGGCCGACGGCTACGTGCACGAGAACTTCTCGCCGGGCGGGCTGGAGATCCGGCACGGCGGCGGATGGTTCACCACGTACATGCACATGACCGGCGTGGCGAAGGCCGGCACATGGGTCAAGCGCGGTGACGTGGTCGGCTACATGGGGGACGTCGGATCGGAAGGCAAGCCGCACCTCCACTACGAGCAGCTCTATAACCCCGACAGCGACCAGGACGCCGACAACCAGCACATCGTCAACCCCGTCCTTCAGGGGCGGGGGCCGTTGGTCATGGACCCCGACAACCCGATCACCATGACCAGCACGAACTGTGGTGTGTCCACCGGCAGCAGCCTGTTCGCCCAGTCCCCGGACCGTTCCGGTGTGTTCCAGTGGTCCGGCAACGGCACCGCGTGGAACAAAGTCGGCGGACCGGCGGGGACGCTGTACGCGGGCGGTGCGGGTCTGTTCGCCACCAACCCCAGCAACGGGGATCTGTTCAAGATGAACGGG
>NZ_JBTOLC010000042.1:0-49530 GCF_054551825.1 Streptomyces sp. L500 | reverse complement strand
CGACCCCGCCCAGGAGCTCGCCACGGCGACCCGGCTGCGCCGCGACCACCCCGCCGACCTGGTGTCGGCGGCCCTGGGGCAGGCCCGGCTGCGGCAGCGCGCGGTCGCCAAGTTCGGCGCCGAGGACGCGTACCGCATGTTCTTCACCCCGAACGGCGTCGAGCAGGCCACGCGTGCGACCGTCGCCGCCTACAGAGCCCAGCGTTTCTCCGCCCTCGGCGTGCGCCGACTCGCTGATCTGTGCTGTGGCATCGGCGGCGACGCGATCGCGCTGGCACGCGCCGGCATCGAGGTGCTGGCCGTCGACCGCGACCCCCTGACCTGCGAGGTCGCCCGCGCCAACGCGGCCGCCCTGGGCCTGGCCGAGCTGATCGAGGTGCGCTGCGCGGATGTCACCGAGATCGACACCTCGTCCTACGACGCCGTGTTCGTCGACCCGGCGCGGCGTGGCGGCCGGGGCCGGATCTTCGACCCGGAGGCGTACTCGCCCCCGCTGTCCTGGGCGGTCGAGGCGGCCCGCAGGGCCCCGCACGCCGCGCTGAAGATCGCCCCCGGGGTGCCGCACGAGGCGATCCCCGAGGACGCGGAGGCCGAGTGGATCTCGGACGGCGGCGATGTGAAGGAGGCCGTGCTGTGGTTCGGCACGGACCCCGCCGCGCGGCGGGCGACCCTGCTGCCGGGCGGCGCGTCCCTGGTGGGCCGCGGCCTGCCGGACCCGGCCGTGCGGCCCGTGGGCCGCTACCTCTACGAACCGGACGGCGCGGTCATCCGCGCCCACCTGGTGGCGGAGGCCGCGGCGGAGCTGGGCGACGGCGGGCTGATCGACGAGACGATCGCGTATGTGACGAGCGACGAGCTGCGGGATTCCGCCTACGCGGCGGCGTACGAGATCACGGACGTGCTGCCGTTCAACCTGAAGAAGCTCAAGGCGATCGTCCGGGAGCGCGGGATCGGCGTCGCCGTCATCAAGAAGCGGGGCTCGGCGGTGGAGCCGGAGGAGCTCCGCAAGAAGCTCAAGCTCGCGGGTGCGAACTCCTGCGTGATCGTGCTGACGCGCGTGGCGGGCGCGCCGGCCATGCTGCTGGGGCAGCCGGCCCGGGCGTGACCCGGACCGGCGGGGCCGCCCGTCAGTCGTAGAGGTTCTGCTTGCTCAGCTCGTGCACGTGGTCGTGGTCATGCGCGTGGCCGTGACCGTGCCCATGGCCGTGCTCGTGGTCATGGTCGTGGTCGCCCGGCACGTGCGTCTCCGTGACCGGCAGCGAGGAGTCCGCCGACAGGTCCCAGGAGGACGCCGCGCGGCCACGGGCCACCATCTCCGCGCCCAGCGCCGCCACCATCGCGCCGTTGTCGGTGCACAGCTTCGGGCGCGGCACGCGCAGGGTGATGCCCGCGTCCTCGCAGCGACGCTGGGCCATGGCGCGCAGGCGGGTGTTGGCGGCGACGCCGCCGCCGATCATCAGGTGGTCCACGCCGTGGTCCTTGCAGGCGCGAACGGCCTTGCGGGTCAGGACGTCGACGACCGCCTCCTGGAAGGAGGCGGCGACGTCCGCGACCGGGACGTTCTCGCCGGCCGCGCGCTTGGCCTCGATCCAGCGGGCCACGGCGGTCTTCAGGCCGGAGAAGGAGAAGTCGTATATCGGGTCGCGGGGGCCGGTCAGGCCGCGCGGGAAGCGGATGGCGTCGGGGTCGCCCTCGCGGGCGTAGCGGTCGATGACCGGGCCGCCGGGGAAGCCGAGGTTCAGCACCCGGGCGATCTTGTCGAAGGCCTCGCCGGCCGCGTCGTCGATCGTCGAGCCGAGCGGCCGGACGTCCGAGGTGATGTCGGGCGCCAGCAGCAGGGACGAGTGGCCGCCGCTCACCAGCAGGGCCATCGTGGGCTCGGGCAGGGCGCCGTGCTCCAGCTGGTCCACGCAGATGTGCGAGGCGAGGTGGTTGACGCCGTAGAGGGGCTTGCCCAGCGCGTAGGCGTACGCCTTCGCCGCGGAGACGCCGACGAGCAGGGCGCCCGCGAGGCCGGGGCCGGCGGTGACCGCGATGCCGTCGAGGTCCTTCGCGCTCACGCCCGCCTCCTTCAGGGCGCGCTGGATGGTCGGGACCATGGCCTCCAGGTGGGCCCGGCTGGCGACCTCCGGGACGACGCCGCCGAAGCGGGCGTGCTCGTCGACGCTGGACGCGACCGCGTCGGCGAGCAGCGTGTGGCCGCGGACGATACCGACGCCGGTCTCGTCGCACGAGGTCTCGATGCCGAGGACGAGGGGTTCGTCAGTCTTGCGAGCCATGGGACATTCCTTGCACTGCGGACAGGGGATCGGAGAGACGCATCACGAGCGCGTCGATGTTGCCGGGCTGGTAGTAGCCGCGGCGCACGCCCACGGGCTCGAAGCCGAAGCGTTCGTAGAGGCGCTGGGCGCGGGTGTTGTCGACGCGCACCTCGAGCAGCACCTCACGGCACTCGAAGGCGTTCGCGGTGGTGAGGAGCTCGGTCAGCAGCCGGGCGCCGAGGCCCGTGCTCCAGTACTCCTTGGCCACGGCGATGGTCTGCACGTCGCCGGTGCCGTCGACGGCGGCGAGGCCCGCGTAGCCGACGACCCTGGCCTGCTCGGCCTCGCCGACGACCTCCGCGACGACGTAGCGACGGTTGGCGTTCGCCCCGCGCGCGTGGGCGAGCTCCGACCAGAAGAGGCCCTTGGACCACGCGTCGTGGGGGAACAGGGCGCGCTCCAGCTCCAGCACGGGCGCGATGTCCCACCAGCGCATCTCACGGACGCGGATGGCGGAGGCCGCGGCGGCGGCCGCTTCGGCTGGCCCGGTCACTGCGGGGTGACCACCTTGTAGTTGGCCGGCACCTGGGCGTCGGGGCGGCGCAGGTACAGCGGCTGGTCCGGCAGGAACTCGCCGCCCGTGCGGAGCTTCTCGGCGGCCAGCGCCGCCAGCGCGGCCGCCGACTGGTGCTGCGGCAGCTCCTCACGGACGTCCGAGAAGGCGTCCCGGTAGAGCACCGCGCCCGCGCCGACGGCGGTCAGGCCCGCCAGGCGCTCGGTGAGCTCGGCGGGGCGGTCCACGGCGGGCTCGGTGATCCGGGTGCGGGCGTCCGCGTAGCGCGCCCAGTACACCTCCTTGCGGCGGGCGTCCGTCGCCACGACGAACTCGCCCGTCAGCCCGTGCTGCCCGGCCGCGTACGCGATGCCGTCGAGGGTGCACAGGCCGTGGACGGGGACGGACAGGGTGGCGGCGAAGGTGGCGGCGGTGACGATGCCGACGCGCAGGCCGGTGTACGGGCCGGGGCCCACGCCCACGACGATCCCGGTGACGGCGTCGAGCTTCGTACCCGCCTCGCGGAGCACCCGGTCGACGGCGGGCAGCAGCAGCTCCCCGTGCCGGCGGGCGTCCACCTGGGTCGACTCGGCGACGACGGACTCGCCGTCGTGGAGGGCGACGGTGACAGCGGGGGTGGCGGTATCCAGAGCGAGCAGCAGCACGTGACAAGCCTACGGCGCACCAAGGGGCGGGCGGCGCGCGCATGGGCCCCGAGCCGGGGGCGCGGCGGGGGCGCGAGCGGGTGCTACGGTCAGCCGCATGGCCGTACGCATGGCCGTACGAAGCCGCGACACGGCCGGTACGCACGGGCCGGGTACCCACGGGCCGGGACGGCGGCGCCGGGCCGGCGGCGGGACAGTGGCGACAGCACACAGCAACACAGCAGCACGCGGGACGAAAGGTGCGCAGCGTGGCACGTAGCAGCTCGGGGATCATCGTGGCCACGCTCACCGCGGCGGCCCTGGCCGGCGTCGGTTTCCTGGCCGTCCAGGCGGAGGCCGCGCCCGATCACCCCACCGCGCACGCCTCGGGCCGGGCCGCCGGCAAGGCGAAGGACGGGGAGCAGGGCAAGGACAAGGCCGCAGGCGGAGCCGGGCAGGAGCAGGGCAAGGCGCCGAACGCGGTCCCGGAGGAGTCCGGCACCGGCCTGCGCGTCGTCTACGCGCTCGCCCAGAAGCGGGTGTGGCTGGTCGGCTCGGACGGCAAGGCCACGCGGACGTTCGAGATCGCGCCCAGCACCGTGAACCCGCCGCCGGGCAGCTACGCGGTCACCTCGCGCACGCCCACGATCACCGGTTCGGACGGGACGCCCGTCGAGCACGTGGTGGTCTTCCACCGGGACGCCGCCGGGGTCGTCTTCGGCTTCAGCGCGGCCGTGGACGGCTCGTCGCCCAAGCCGGACCCGACGAAGAAGACGGGCGCGATCCGCGAGCAGCCGGCCGACGGGCGGGCGATGTGGGAGTTCGCGGTGAACAAGACGCCGGTCGTCGTCGTCCCGTAACTCGTTCAGGCGGCGTCGCGCGCGCCGTTCCCCTCGTCGTCCGCCTGCGCGGGCTCCGGCGCCTTCGGGGGCGTGGAGACGGCGTCGGCGGCGGCACAGGACGCCAGGAGGTCGCGCACCGACAGGGGGCGTTCCTCGACGGCGGGGGTGGGCTCGGGCTCGTGGGCCGACATGAATGCCTCCTGGGGCGGCTCGGGCCGGTCGGAGGCGCTACGGTCCATCTACTTAGGTAGACCTAACCGACCCTCCTGCCCTCCATGTGACCACGCCCGGTGTCGCGCGCGCAACATCTTGCCGACGGCTTGTCGGAACGAGCGCCGTTCAGCGCCCCAGCGGCGACAGGTCCACGCCCGCCCAGCGGGCGCCGACGCCGGTGACGGTCACGCTGCGTACGTCGTCGGCGTCGGCGTCGCCCTCGGCCGGGGCGTCCGCGCCCACCGCGCGCTCGATCACGACCCGCAGCCGGTCCTCGGACAGCTCCTCGACCTTGCCGTCGCCCCACTCCACGACGATCACGGACTCGGGCAGCGAGACGTCGAGGTCCAGGTCCTCCATCTCGTCCAGCCCGCCGGACAGCCGGTAGGCGTCGACGTGGACGAGGGCCGGGCCGTCGCCCAGCGGCGGGTGCACCCGGGCGATGACGAAGGTGGGGGACGTGACGGCACCGCGCACCCCGAGCCCCTCGCCCAGCCCCCGGGTCAGCGTCGTCTTGCCGGCGCCCAGCTCCCCGGAGAGCAGCACGAGATCACCGGGGCGCAGCAGCGCGGCGAGGCGGCGGCCCAACTCCCGCATGTCTTCGGCGGACTTGACGGTGAGCGGCGTCGCCTGCGGCGCGGAGATGTCTTGCGGGGTACTCATATCCGCCGATGGTAACCGCCCGCGTTGTGGGCAATCGTTCCGCAGGGCTGGGGGCACCTCCCAGCGGTAGCTGGGGGAGGGTGGGCACAACGCCGAACGACGGCGTCAGCCCCCCGCTGGACCCCGGTGCGGGTCGCTATTCGGGTGCGGCCCGGTGGGCGGTTGGTGCCCACCCGTTCCGCCCTGCGGAACGCCTGCCCACCAACCGCGCGAGGTGCCCGGACACCAGGTCCGGCACCTCCAGCATCACCAGGTGCCCCGCCCCCGGCACGATCACCAGCTCCGCGTCCGGCAGCGCCTCGCCGATGACGCGGCTGTGCTCACTCGGCGTGACCATGTCCTTCTCGCCCGCCAGGACGAGCACCGGCCGCCCCGCGAACTCCGCCAGCGCCTCCACCTTGTCGTGCTCGGCGAAGGCCGGGTAGAACTCGGCGACCACGTCCACCGGCGTCGCCTCGATCAGCCGCTCGGCGAACCGCGCCACCACGGGGTCGACGTCCCGCGACCCGAACGAGTAGCGCTTGATGATCCCGCCGATGAGCTCGGCGACGGCCCGCCGCCCCTTCTCCACCAGCTCCGTCCGGGTCAGCATCAGCCTGAACGCGCCCGGCAGGACCGTCCGCCGCAGCAGGCTCATCCCCACCGGCGGCAGCCCGTACGTCACCTCGCCCATCAGGCCGGAGGACGTGCCGATGAACGCGGCGCCGACCACCCGCTCGGCGATCAGCTCCGGGTAGTGGGCGGCCAGGGCCATCGTGGTCATGCCGCCCATCGAGTGCCCCACCAGGACCAGCGGCCCCTCGGGGGCGGCCGCGTCGACGACGGCCTTCAGATCGCGGCCGAGCAGGTCGATGCTGACCGGTTCGCCCGCCTCGCGCTGGCCCTTGCCGCGCGCGGAGCGGCCGTGGCTGCGCTGGTCCCAGAAGACGGCACGGACGCCGGCGGCGCGCAGCGCGGCGCGCTGGAAGTGCCAGGAGTCCTGGCTCAGGCAGTAGCCGTGGCTGAAGACGACCGTGAGCGGCGGCTCCGCGCGGCGCCCGAAGAAGCCCTTTCCCTTGCCGGGGGCCTCCGGTTCGTCCACCTCGTAGTGGAGCTCGGTGCCGTCCTCGGCGAGGGCCGTGCCCACGGTGCCGCGCAGCGTCCCGTAGGGGCCGGCCGAGTCGAGGGCGAGCCGCGCCTTGCGGCGCATGCCGCGTCCGACGGTGAGCCGTTCCATGGCGACCCCGACCGCGGCTCCGGCGGCGACGACCCCGACGGCCGCGCCCGCGAATCCCGCCCCTCGTCGCCAGGCGGCGCCGCCCAGGGCCTCCACGGCCCCCGCCGCCACCGTGCCCGTACTGTCGCCGCCGCCCTCGCTCATGTCAGGCCCCCGTGTCCTCGGATGTGTCATCGACGTCGTTGTCCCTGACGTCGTTGTCTCCGACATAGACGCGCGGCACACGCGCGGAGATGCGCGTGACGACCTCATAGGCGATGGTTCCGGTCGCCCGCGCCCAGTCCTCGGCGGTCGGCTCGCCCCGGTCGCCGGGGCCGAAAAGCACCGCTTCGTCGCCGGGGGCCGCGCTGTCGCCGCCCAGGTCGACCACGAACTGGTCCATCGCGACCCGTCCGGCCACCGTCCGCCACTTGCCGCCCACCAGCACCGGGCCGGTGCCGGAGCCGGAACGCGGGATGCCGTCCGCGTAGCCGACGGGGACGAGCGCGAGGGTCGTCTCACCGGGGGTCGTGTACAGGTGGCCGTACGAGACGCCGTGCCCGCCCGGCACCCGCTTCACCGAGGCGAGGGACGCGGAGAGCGTCATCACCGGCCGGATCCCCAGCTCCTCCGGGGTGCCCAGCTCGGGGCTCGGGGATATCCCGTACATCGCGACGCCGGTGCGCACGAGGTCGAAGTGGGTCTCGGGGAGGGTGAGGGTGGCCGGGGAATTGGCGATGTGCCGGACCTCGGGGGCCAGGCCCTGGCCCTCGGCGTAGGCGATGGCGTCCTTGAAGACGGTCAGCTGGGCCCGGATGGAGGGGTGGCCCGGCTCGTCGGCGCAGGCGAAGTGCGACCAGATGCCGGTGACCTTGATCAGCCCGGCCGTCTCGGCGTCGCGCGCGGCGGCGACGAGCTTCTCCCAGTCGCCAGGCTGGCAGCCGTTGCGGCCGAGACCCGTGTCGATCTTCAGCTGCACGCGGGCGACGCGGCCGGCCGCGCGGGCGGCGGCGGTGACCTCCTCCAGGGCCCACAGGCCGCTGACGGAGACGTCGATGTCGGCCTCCAGGGCCTCCCGCCACGGGTCGCCCGGCGTCCACAGCCAGCACATCAGCCGGCCCGTGTCACCGGCGGCGCGCAGGGCGAGCGCCTCGTGCGGGGTGGCCGTGCCGATCCACTCGGCTCCGGCCTGACGGGCGGCTCTGGCGCAGGGCACCGCGCCGTGACCGTAGGCGTTCGCCTTGACGACGGCCATCAGCTGCGCCCGGGGGGCGCGGGCGCGCAGAGCGCGTACGTTGGCCCGCAGGGCGGCCAGGTCGACCACGGCTCGGGCGCGCATCGGTGTCTCAGTCATCGCAGCCAGTCTCTCAGGCCGGGGCCGGAGGAGACCCCTGCCCCGCCCTTTCACCGTTTCCCGGGGGCTCCACCCCGGGCCCCGGGGGCTGGGGGGCGGAGCCCCCGGTTCCGGGAAGGGGCGGGATCGGGGAAAGAACTCCCGCCGCGGCGGCGACCGGCCACTGCCGACGTGACCGGCGGTGCCGAACCCGCCTCCGCCCGCTGTCGCACACGGCAGCACTGCGGCAGGCTGACCCTATGAGGACCGCCTACAACGTAGAGACCGTACGGGCCGCCGAGCGCGCCCTCATGACAACGCTCCCGGAAGGCGCGCTCATGCAGCGCGCGGCGGCGGGCCTCGCGGCCGCCTGCGCCGACCTCCTGGGCCGCCGCGTCTACGGCGCCCGCGTCGCCCTCCTCGTAGGCAGCGGCGACAACGGCGGCGACGCCCTCTACGCCGGCGCCCGCCTGGCCCGCCGCGGCGCGGGCGTGACGGCCGTACTGCTCACCCCGGACCGCGCCCACCCCGGCGGCCTGCGCGCGCTGCGGAACGCGGGCGGCCGCGCGGTCACGGCCCGCGAAGGCGTGGGGGCCGTCCGCCGCGCCGACCTCGTCGTCGACGGCATCGTCGGCATCGGCGGCAAGGGCGCCCTGCGCGAGCCCGCCCAGGAGCTCGTCGCGGCGGCCGAGGGCGCCCTGATCGTCGCCGTGGACCTCCCCAGCGGCGTCGACGCCGACACCGGCGAGGCCCCGGGCGCGGCGGTGCGCGCCGACGCCACCGTCACCTTCGGCACGTACAAGCCGGGCCTGCTCGTCGACCCCGCCCGCGAGCACGCGGGCGCGCTGCGCCTGGTCGACATCGGCCTCGGCCCGTGGCTGCCGTCCGAACCGGACGTCGAGGCCCTCCAGCACGCGGACGTGGCCGATCTGCTCCCCCACCCGCAAGCGGAGAGCGACAAATACCGACGCGGTGTAGTCGGCATCGTGGCCGGATCGGCTCGCTATCCGGGCGCGGCCGTCCTCGCCGTGGCGGGCGCGCTCAGCGGCGGCGCGGGCGCCGTGCGCTACGCGGGCCCGGCCACCGACGCCGTGATCGCCCGTTTCCCGGAGACGCTGGTGACAGCGGGGCCGCCCTCGAAGGCCGGCCGGGTGCAGGCATGGGTGATCGGCCCCGGCCTCGGGGACGGCTCCGAGGCGCGCCAGGCCCTGGTGGACGTCCTGTCCTCCGACGTCCCCGTACTCGTCGACGCCGACGGCCTGCGCCTGCTGGACCCCCAGGCCGTACGGGCGCGCCGGGCCGAGACCCTCCTGACCCCGCACGCGGGAGAGGCGGCCGCGCTGCTCGGCCTCTCCCGCGAGGAGGTCGAGGCGTCCCGGCTGTCGGCCGTCCGGGCGCTGGCGGACCGCTTCGGGGCGACGGCCCTGCTCAAGGGCTCGACCACGCTCGTCGCCGACGGCACCCGAGCGATCCGCGTCAACCCGACGGGCACCCCGTGGCTGGCCACCGCCGGCAGCGGCGACGTCCTGGCCGGCCTGACCGGCTCCCTGCTCGCCGCGGGCCTGGACGCCCGCGACGCGGCCTCGGCGGGGGCGTACCTCCACGGCCTCGCGGCGCGCGCGCTCGGAAGCGCGCCGATCACGTCGCTGGGCGTGGCGGAGGAGCTGCGGCGGGTGTGGCTGGACGTCACGGCCGGGTGACACGCCGGTGCGAGCGGGGCCGGACGCCGGCCTCGCCGCTCCGAAGTCAGTCGCCGGCACCACGATCGTCGGCCCCGGCGCCCCGCGGGCGTCCGAGAAACCGCTCCGCCACACTCCACCTGTCGCTCACCTCACCGCCGACCCGCACCCGTGGCCTGCCGCCCATCCGTCGGAGCGCGTGGACGTGGTCGTCCGACTTCACCACGAACTCGAGCTCCCCCTCCCCCGCGTCCTCGTACGTCAGCCGGCCGATCACCGCGTCCGCGTAGTGGTCCGTGTCGAACCGGTCCCACGCCCACGCCAGCTGGGCCCGCACCCGCAGCGACGGATGCGTCGCGTACCGCGCCAGCAGGGGGATGGCCCGGTCGTCGCCGAGCATCGTGGCCGTCACGACCACCGCGTGCGCCACCTCGTCCGGGAGGCCCTCGGGCCCGGGCAACAGGTCCAGCACGGCGCTGCCCGCCCCGGCGAGCGCCCGCGCGGCCTCCACGTCGCGCGGCGGGACGAGTTCCGCCGCCGCCCGCTCGACGCGCGTCCGCACGTCCGGGGCGACCTCCGGGGCCTGTTCCAGGCAGGCCGCGGCCAGCAGGTGGAGCCGGTGCCGGTGGGTGTCCTCCTTGTCGCCCCGCTCCAGCAGCATCCCCAGTAGCTCCGCGCGGGCGCGCGGCGGGGCGTGGCCGACGGCCATGCGCAGGACGTCCTCCCACTGGTCGTCGTGGGCGTGGTTGACGAGCAGGTCGAAGTCCCAGTCGTCGACGGCGGCCCGGGCGCCGAGGTAGTCCTGGAACGTACGGTGGATGAAGTCCAGCGTCCCGCTGGTGGGTTGCCGCAGCACACCGCTGCGGACGACCAGGTGGCGCAGGATCTCCTCCGCGCTGCCACGCGCCGCGACGGCGGGCATCGCGGGCAGGGCGCGTTCGAGGATCTCCACCGCCTTGTGCCACTCGATCTCCGAACGGCCGTTCCTCGTCAGCCAGTAGGCGATCTTCTGGAGGAGCGCGGTCTGCGCCTGCTCCAGCTCCGGGCCCTCCAGCCCGACGGCGATCTCGCGCTCGCGGTCCCGCCGGACCAGCAGCAGGTCCAGCGCCGCGCGGTAGAGCTCCATGCGGCCGTGCGGCAGATAGCCGCGCCGGGAGCGGTTGAGGGCGCAGATCATCGCGCACATCAGCGGATTGGTGGCCAGCCGGCCGAGGTCCCGCTTGGCGACCACGGCGGCGCTCAGCGAGTCGCCGAACGCCCGTAACCGCTCGTCCTCGCGCTGCCCGGCCGCGTCGTGCCACCGTTCGATGAAGGCCAGGACGTCGGCGCGGCTCATCGGGAGGAGTTCGAGCTCCGCGAAGCCCGCGTCCGCGAGCCAGCCCTCCCGGACCGCCGAGGGACGGGTGGTGATCACGTAGCGCGCCTCGGGGTAGGCGGCCAGCAGGTCCTTCACCCAGGCCAGGGTGCGGCGCCGGTCCGCCTCGGGGACCTCGTCCACGCCGTCGATCAGCAGCAGCGCCGTGCCCTCGTCCAGCCGCCCGGTCGCCCAGCCCCGCGCGGCGGGCAGCCCCGCGAGCGGCGCGGCCACGGCGTCCAGGAAGTCCTCAGGGCGGGGCAGTTCACCCTTGCGTATGAGGGTGCGCAGGGGCAGCGTCAGCGGTACGCAGCCGCTCAGGTGGCCCAGGCCGGGCGGCAGGTCGCCACGCGCGGTGACCGTGGCCAGCCACTGCAGCAGCGTCGTCTTCCCGGACCCGGCGGCGCCCCGCAGCAGCACCCGTTTGTGCCCGGCGAGCGCTTCCTCGGCCCGTCGCGGGGAGGGCAGGGGCCCGCCCCCGGCGTCCCCGGAGGCGCCCGTCAGCTCCAGGCTGAGGTACGTCGCGTCGAGCGGCCACGTCTCCGCCTCGCCGTCGCTCAGCGTCAGCCCGATGACGGTGAGCTCCCCGGACCTGCCGACGATGTACTCCCGCAGCCGGCGCTCGAACGCCTCGACCTCCAGTTGCCGGGGCGAGGCGAGCGAGCGCGACGTGGGCTTGTGCCCGGCGACCAGGCACTCCCGCAGGAAACGGAAGTCCTGCCAGAGCGTCTCGGACGGCGTCACCGTCAGCCGTCCGTGCCGCCAGCCGGCGGGGTCGGCGCAGACGATCCCGGCGAGCGCGCCGCCCACGAAGACGGCGGCCCCCGACATCCCGGCCCAGGGCGAGCCGCCGTCGCCCGGCGGCGCCGGCGCGCCGTGGTCGCTGTCGAGGACGTACCGCCCGCTGAGGAGATTGCTACCGGGCTTCAGCGTGCCCACGATCTGCTCGGTGTCGAGCGCGTCCGGCCCGTCCCGCTGGACCTGCGGATAGCCGATGGCCGTCGCGCCGGGCCAGGCCCGCAGGTCGTACGAACGCCCCCAGACCAGCGGCTCGAAGTCCGGGAGCGCCTGCTCCGTCACCACGTCGCGCTCGGCGGCCAGCAGCGCCACGTCGCAGCGCCGCCGGTCGTCGCGCGCCCACACCACCCGGCAGCGCACCTTGCCGACGCCGCCGGGCACGACGACCACGGGGGCGTCGCAGTCCGCGACCACGTGCGCGGCGGTCAGGATCAGGTCCGGTGTCAGGAGGTAACCGCTGCCCTGACTCCGCCCGAACACCGCCGCGATGCGCTCCCTCGCCGGGTGCACGACCGAACCGCCCCCTCCGCCTCCGCCCCTGGTCTGACGAGCACCTGACGATACGCCAGTGATCGGGGCGGAGTCGGGGGAACGGCGGGTTTACGCGGTGCGGGACGTCCTACTGTGCGTCGTACGCCCGCAGGGCGGCGATCAGCCACTTCACGGCGGGGCCCATGGCCGGCTCGGACCAGCCGTTGATCGCGGAGACGAGCTGCCAGTACCGCTCGTAGCCCGACTCGTCACCGATCTCCAGCCGCTCCAGCAGCCAGGCCCGGAACGCGGGCCCGTCCGCCCGGCCGGCCAGCTCGGCGTAGGCGCGCGTCAGCTCGTCGACGACCGGCCGCGCGGCGGGCGACTCCGGCTCGGTCCCGGCCTCCCGGGCCGTGGCCGTGCGCACCCGGACCAGCTCGGCGAGCTGCCACCCCGCGTGGGGGTCGAGCGCCCCGGCCTCGTTCCGGGCCCGGACCTGGTCGGCCGCCGCCCTGCGCAGGGCGGCGCGGAAACCGTCGTCCTGGACGAGCCCGGCCAGCTCGATCCAGGCGTCGGCCTGCTCGGGCGTGGGGTCGTCCGGCAGCATCGGCATCGCGTCGCGCAGCATGGCCAGGAAGTCCGGGCCGACATCGACGCCCTCGAAGGCGTTGTCGATGAAGTCGTCGATCAGGCGGCGGCGTTCGAGCTCCGACAGTTGTGCGAGTTTGTGCATGGTCTCCAGCTCCTCCGGTGTCGACCCGCGTACGGCCACGGCTCGCAGCACGGCCCGGTGCAGCCGCAGGGTGCGGATCTGCCGGTCCAGGGCGTCGGCGTGCACGGCGGCGATCTGCGCCACGGAGACCTCCCGCCCCAGCACGCGCCGGACGGCGGAGAGCCCGACGCCGAGTTCGCGCAGCGTGCGGACGAGGCCGAGCCGGGCCAGGGCGTCCGGTCCGTAGAGCCGGTAGCCCGCGGGTGTGCGGTCGGTCGGCGGCACGACCCCTGTGTCGGACCAGAACCGGATGGTCTTGACCGTCAGACCGGTCAGCCGGGCCAGTTCCCCGATGGAGTAGCGGGTGGTGTCGTCGTCCATGTCCGCCACCGTGGTGTCTCCCGTCGCTGGAGAGTCAACTCGGACATCCTGGAACCCGGGGCGGGGGTCCCGGCGTCCACGCCGAAAACAGTCGATCACGGACGTCGTCCACGGACGTCGTCGCTGAGGAGGCCTCATGGCCGCCATGGCCGCGCGCTACCTCTACCTCGTCCGGCACGGCGAGGCGGTGCCGGACGAGAGCGCCCTGACCGAGGCGGGCCGCCGCCAGGCGGAACACCTCGGCCGGCGCCTCGCCTCCGCCCCGCTCTCCGTGATCCACCACAGCCCGCTGCCCCGCGCCCGGCAGACGACCGAACTGATCGCCGGGCAACTCGACGGCGTCCCGACGCGGAGCACGGAGACGGCGGGCGACTACGTCCCGTACGTACCGCGACGGGACGAACTGCCGCCGCGGTTCGCCGACACCCTGCCGGCCCGCCTCGCCGGCTTCCCGGAGGAGGAGCTGCACCGGGGCCCGGCCCTGGCCCGCGCGGCCCTGGCGGAGTTCACGGGCCCGGTGGAGGGCACCGAGCCGCGCCACGAACTCGTGGTCACCCACAACTTCCTCGTGGCCTGGCTGGTGCGCGCCGCGCACGACGCCCCGGCCTGGCGCTGGATGGGCATGAACCAGGGCAACGCGTCCCTGACGGTCATCCGCTACGCCCCGGACCGCCCGGCGACGGTAATGATCCACAACGACATGAGCCACCTGCCGGAGGACCTGCGCTGGACGGGCTTCCCGCCGGAGCTACGGGTGTGACGGCCGACACCCTTGACCTCAAGCCGACTTGAGGTCCCAAGATCGCAGCACGAGCACGGGGGGCGAGCCCGGCCCGGACGCGCCACGGGGGTGCGAGTCCGGGCCGGGCTCACAAGGCAGCGCCGCCCTTAAGCCCGGAGCGCCGCCGGATGCGGATTTCCGCTGCCCGTGGCGGGTACACGTACGGGCTCACCCTCCCGCAGCCCGACCTGGCCCTTCTGACCCGAATCGAGGGGCCCGCCCCGGCCCGGAGCCCGGCCCGGCCCCGTCACTGCTCCGCGATCACCACCGCCGAGGCCACCCCCGCGTCGTGGCTCAGCGAGATGTGCCAGCTGCGCACCCCGAGCGCCTCCGCGCGGGCCGCGACCGTGCCTGTGACGACAAGAGACGGCCGGCCGCTCGACTCCGTGACGATCTCGGCGTCCGTCCAGAGGAGCCCCGGCGGCGCCCCCAGGGCCTTGGCCAGGGCTTCCTTCGCGGCGAAGCGGGCGGCCAGCGAGGCGATGCCGCGTCGTTCGCCGCTCGGCAGGTACAGCTCGCGTTCCACGAAGAGGCGGTCCGCCATTCCCGGCGTCCGCTGGAGCGCGGCGTCGAAGCGGTCGATCTCCGCGACGTCGATCCCGACTCCCACGATCATTCGACGGTCACCGACTTCGCGAGGTTGCGCGGCTGGTCGACCTCGTTGCCACGGGCCGTGGCGAGCTCGCAGGCGAAGACCTGGAGGGGGACGGTCGCGACGAGCGGCTGGAGCAGCACCGGCGTGGCCGGGATCTCGATGAGGTGGTCCGCGTAGGGGCGTACGGCCGTATCGCCGCGCTCGGCGATGACGATCGTGCGGGCGCCCCGGGCGCGGATCTCCTGGATATTGGAGACGATCTTGTCGTGGAGGACGGACCGGCCGCGCGGCGAGGGGACGACCACGACCACCGGCACGTCCCGCTCGATCAGCGCGATCGGGCCGTGCTTGAGCTCGCCCGCCGCGAAGCCCTCGGCGTGCATGTAGGCGAGCTCCTTGAGCTTCAGGGCGCCTTCCAGCGCGACGGGGTAGCCGACGTGCCGGCCCAGGAAGAGGACCGTGTTCTTGTCGGCGAGGGAGCGGGCCAGCTCGCGGACCGGCTCCATCGTCTCCAGGACCTCCTCCACCTCCCCCGCGATCTCCGACAGGTCGCGGATCACGGAGAGGATCTCGTCGCCCCACTTGGTGCCCCGCACCTGGCCGAGGTACAGCGCCACCAGGTAGCAGGCGACGAGCTGCGTCAGGAATGCCTTCGTCGACGCGACGGCCACCTCCGGGCCGGCGTGGGTGTACAGGACCGCGTCCGACTCCCTCGGGATCGTCGAGCCGTTGGTGTTGCAGATGGCGAGCACCTTCGCGCCCTGCTCGCGCGCGTGCCGCAGGGCCATCAGCGTGTCCATGGTCTCGCCGGACTGACTGATGGCGATCACCAGCGTGCGCGGGTCGAGGATCGGGTCGCGGTAGCGGAACTCGCTGGCCAGCTCCGTCTCGCAGGGGATGCGGGTCCAGTGCTCGATGGCGTACTTGGCGATGAGCCCCGCGTGGTACGCCGTGCCGCACGCGACGATGACGACCTTGTCGACCTCCCGCAGCACGGAGGCGGGGATGCGGACCTCGTCCAGCGTCAGCGAGCCCGACGCGTCGATGCGGCCCAGCAGCGTGTCGGCGACGGCCTTCGGCTGCTCGGCGATCTCCTTGAGCATGAAATAGTCGTAGCCGCCCTTCTCGGCGGCCGAGGCGTCCCAGTCGACGTGGTAGGCGCGGGTGTGCTCGTCGGCGGGGGCCCCGTCGAAGTCGGTGACGACGACGCCGTCGCGGCGCAGCTCGACGACCTGGTCCTGGCCGAGCTCGATGGCGTCCCGGGTGTGGGCGATGAAGGCGGAGACGTCGGAGGCGAGGAAGTTCTCGCCGTCGCCGACGCCCACCACGAGCGGGGAGTTGCGCCGGGCGCCCACGACCAGGTCCGGGTCGTCGGCGTGGACGGCGACGAGCGTGAAGGCGCCCTCCAGCCGGCGGCAGACCTGGCGCATGGACTCGGCCAGGTCACCGCAGGAGGAGAAGGACTCCGCCAGCAGATGGGCGACGACCTCGGTGTCCGTCTCGGAGGCGAGGTCGTGGCCGCGCTCGGCCAGCTCGGCCCGCAGCTCCGCGAAGTTCTCGATGATGCCGTTGTGGACGACGGCGACGCGGCCCGCGTTGTCCAGGTGCGGGTGGGCGTTGGCGTCGGTGGGGCCGCCGTGGGTGGCCCAGCGCGTGTGGCCGATCCCCGTCGAGCCGGAGGGGAGGGGGCGGTCGGCCAGCTCCTTCTCCAGGTTCGCGAGCTTGCCGGCCTTCTTCGCCGAGGCCAGCCCGCCGTCGGCCAGGACCGCCACCCCGGCCGAGTCATAGCCGCGGTACTCCAGCCGCCGCAGCCCCGCCAATACGACATCGAGGGCGCACTGCCCTCCCACATAGCCAACGATTCCGCACATGGACGGAAGCGTACGGCCCCGGTGTCAGCCCCCGTGGGTCAACGCCCGCGCTCGATCCGGTCGATGGCGTCCTGGACCAGCTCCAGGTACTCGACCTCCTCGCAGCGCGGTTTGCTGCCGAGAACGTACCGGTCGAGGCAGTCGTCGAGGTCCTGGCCGAGGTCCTCGTCCGGCAGCTGGGCGGTCAGGTCGCCGCGCACCCGGTCGGCGAAGGCGTCGCGCGGGGCCACGGCCCCGGCGGCGGGCGCGCCGACGGGCGCGTGGACGTCACGGCGGGGGCGTACGACACGTCGTACGCCCCTCCTGGCACGGCGGAGCACGAGCTGGAGAACGAACAACGGAACCCCCCGCGTGGGGAGAGGGACAGGAGGCTGGACGCTATTCCTGACTCGCGAGTAAGTACAGACCCCAACGCGAACTTCACCCACTGGCACCACACCGTCCCCGTCCGCCACGAGGGCCACACCGCCTGGAGTACATCCGGAGCACCGCCACGCTCCGCCGTGGAACCGCCACCCGGAGGTGATCACCGCGCCGACGGCGCGCACAATGGGCCCGTGCCCACCACGACCGACCAGCCGCGGCACCGACGCCGCGCGGACTCCTCCCCCTTCGTCGACCTCACCCGGACGGAGTGGAGCGCGCTGCGCGAGAACACGCCGCTGCCGCTGACCGCCGAGGAGGTCGAGCGGTTGCGCGGCCTGGGCGACGTCATCGACCTGGACGAGGTCCGGGACATCTACCTGCCGCTCTCCCGCCTGCTCAACCTCTACGTGGGCGCCACGGGCAGCCTGCGCGGCGCCCTCAACACCTTCCTGGGGGAGAAGGGGGCGCAGCGCGGCACACCGTTCGTCATAGGCGTGGCGGGCAGCGTGGCGGTCGGCAAGTCGACCACGGCCCGGCTGCTGCGGGAGCTGCTGGCCCGCTGGCCCGAGCACCCGCGCGTGGAGCTGGTCACGACGGACGGCTTCCTGCTGCCCAACGCCGAGCTCCAGCGGCTGGGCCTGATGTCGCGGAAAGGTTTCCCCGAGTCCTACGACCGCCGGGCGCTGACCCGCTTCGTCGCGGATGTGAAGGCCGGGAAGGACGAGGTGTCGGCGCCCGTCTACTCCCATCTGATCTACGACATCGTGCCGGACGAGCGGCTGACCGTGCACCGCCCGGACATCCTGATCATCGAGGGTCTCAACGTCCTCCAGCCGGCGCGCCCCGGCGAGGACGGCCGTACGAGGGTGAGCCTGGCCGACTTCTTCGACTTCAGCGTCTATGTGGACGCGCGCGCGGAGGACATCGAGCGCTGGTACTACGACCGCTTCAAGAAGCTGCGCGCCACGGCCTTCCACGACCCCGACTCCTACTTCCGCCGGTACACCCAGGTGTCGGAGGAGGAGGCGCTGGACTACGCGCGGCGCAACTGGCGGACGATCAACAAGCCGAATCTGCTGGAGAACGTGGCGCCGACGCGGGGGCGGGCGAACCTGATCCTGCGGAAGGGCGTGGACCACAAGGTGCAGCGGCTGTCGCTGCGGAAGCTCTAGCGAGAACGCCGGAGGGGGCCGACAGAAGTCGGCCCCCTCCGGCGCTCGCGAAGGCCCGGGCGGCTAGCCCAGCGTCGTCTTCACGACGTCGGCCAGGTGCTCGGCCACCTTCCGCGCCTGCTCGTGGTCCGCGGCCTCGACCATGACGCGCACCAGCGGCTCCGTGCCGGACGAGCGCAGCAGCACCCGGCCCGTCGTGCCCAGCTCGCGCTCGGCGGCGTTGACGGCGGCCGCCAGCTCCTGCGAGGTGCCCACGCGGGACTTGTCGACGTTCCGGACGTTGATGAGGACCTGCGGCAGGCGCTCCATGACGCCGGCGAGGTCGGCCAGCGAGCGGCCGGTGGCGGCGACGCGGGCGGCCAGCATCAGGCCGGTGAGGGTGCCGTCGCCCGTCGTGGCGTGGTCCAGGACGATGACGTGGCCGGACTGCTCGCCGCCGAGGGCGAAGCCGTTCGCCTTCATCTCCTCCAGGACGTAGCGGTCGCCGACGGCGGTCTGGACGAGCTGGACGCCCTCGCGCTCCATGGCGAGCTTGAAGCCCAGGTTGGACATGACGGTGGCGACGACGGTGTTCTTGCGCAGCGAGTCCGCCTCGCGCATCGCCAGGGCCAGGACGGCGAGGATCTGGTCGCCGTCGACCTCGTTGCCCTTGTGGTCCACGGCCAGGCAGCGGTCGGCGTCGCCGTCGTGGGCGACGCCCAGGGCGGCGCCGTGCTCGACGACGGCGGCGCGCAGCTTGTCCAGGTGGGTGGAGCCGCACTCGTGGTTGATGTTGAGGCCGTCGGGCTCGGTGCCGATGGTGACGACCTCGGCGCCGGCGCGCGAGAAGGCCTCGGGGGAGACCCGGGAGGCCGCGCCGTGGGCGCCGTCGATGACGACCTTGAGGCCGTCGAGGCGGTTGGGGAGGACGCCGATGAGGTGGGCGACGTAGTTGTCGAAGCCCTGGTCGTAGTCCTTGACGCGACCGACGCCGGCACCGGTGGGCCGGTCCCAGGGCTCGCCCGAGGCGTGGGCCCGGTAGGTCTGCTCGATGCGGTCCTCGAGCTCGTCGGCGAGCTTGTGGCCACCGCGGGCGAAGAACTTGATGCCGTTGTCGGGCATCGCGTTGTGGCTCGCGGAGAGCATCACGCCGAGGTCGGCGCCGAGGGCGCCGGTCAGGTAGGCGACGGCCGGCGTGGGCAGCACGCCCACCCGCAGCACGTCGACGCCCGCGCTGGCGAGACCGGCCACCACGGCGGCCTCCAGGAACTCCCCGGACGCCCGCGGATCACGGCCGACCACCGCCACCGGGCGATGCCCCTCGAACGTGCCCGCCTCGGCGAGCACATGCGCCGCCGCCACCGACAGACCGAGCGCGAGCTCGGCCGTCAGATCCGCGTTGGCGACGCCGCGCACACCGTCCGTACCGAAGAGTCGTCCCACTGGTGTCCTCCGAAAAACGCGGGAGTGCGGGGCCCGGTACGAGCCCCCTTGCTTGAGGTGTCGAGTCCTGGACCGGGGCGGCGCCTCCAGTCATCAGATATACGCCGCATCCGGCGCATTTACGCCTACGGCGCCCGCATGGCGCCAACGCCGTATTTCGCCCCGGCCCGACAATGGCCGAACGCCCCGGCGGCACGGAACCGTGTCGCCGGGGCGTTCGAGCAATGCAGCGAAGCCGCTGTTTAGCGCTTGCTGTACTGCGGAGCCTTGCGGGCCTTCTTGAGACCGGCCTTCTTGCGCTCGACCGCACGGTCGTCGCGCTTGAGGAAGCCGGCCTTCTTCAGCGGGCCGCGGTTGTTGTCAACGTCGGCCTCGTTCAGCGCGCGGGCCACGCCGAGGCGCAGGGCACCGGCCTGACCGGAGACGCCGCCACCCGCGATGCGGGCGATGACGTCGTAGCGACCGTCGAGCTCGAGCACCTTGAAGGGCTCGTTGACTTCCTGCTGGTGCACCTTGTTGGGGAAGTAGTCCTCAAGGGTGCGACCGTTGATCTTCCACTTGCCGGTGCCCGGAACGATCCGGACGCGGGCGATGGCGTTCTTGCGACGGCCCAGGCCGGCGGCCGGCTGCGGGTCGCCGAAGCGGGACGCGAGGGACTCGGAGGTGTACTCCGACTCAACGACCTCGGTCTCGGTGGTGTACTCCTCGACGCCCTCGACCGGCATCTCGGCGGTGGTCTCAGCCACTGGTTCTCCTCAGACTTTCTGGTTCGGCGGTGGCCGGGACTTAGCCCTGCTTGACCTGGGTGATCTCGAACGGAACCGGCTGCTGGGCAGCGTGGGGGTGCTCGGAGCCCGAGTACACCTTCAGCTTCGAGAGCATCTGACGGCCGAGGGAGTTCTTGGGCAGCATGCCCTTGATCGCCTTCTCGACGGCCTTCTCGGGGTTCTTGTCGAGCAGCTCGTCGTAACGGACGGAGCGCAGACCACCCGGGAAGCCAGAGTGGCGGTACGCCATCTTCTGGGTCTTCTTGTTGCCGGACAGGTGCACCTTGTCGGCGTTGATGATGACGACGAAGTCACCCATGTCCATGTGCGGGGCGTACACAGGCTTGTGCTTGCCACGCAGCAGGGAGGCAGCCTGAGAGGCCAGACGGCCCAGGACGACGTCCTGCGCGTCGATGATGTGCCACTGGCGCTGGACATCGCCGGGCTTGGGGCTGAACGTACGCACGGTCGTAGCCTTCGCTTCTTCAGTGAGTGGGTCCTGACACAGCCCACCAGAGAAGATCACACAGCGCAGGCCGCACAACGGGGACGCAACCCGTGTGCAGGCCGCTGGCGATCAGCCCGGCGGACCAGCGTAAGGGCCCTTCGCGTGAGAACGACCAAGCCAATACGCATAACGAACTCGTAGAGTACCGGGACCCCACCGTTGGGGTCAAAACACATGGTCCCACCGGCGCCCGGACCCGGCCATCGGGCTAGCGAACCCGGGCCACCCGCGCCTCGTCCCACACCGGCTCCGGCACCTCCCGCAGCCGCCCGTCCGCCCCGAAGACGACGAAGCGGTCGAACGCGCGAGCGAACCAGCGGTCGTGGGTGACGGCCAGGACCGTCCCCTCGTAGGCCTCCAGCCCCGCCTGGAGGGCCTCCGCGCTCTCCAGGTCCAGGTTGTCCGTCGGCTCGTCCAGGAGCAGCGCCGTGGTGCCGGAGAGCTCCAGGAGCAGGATCTGGAAGCGGGCCTGCTGGCCGCCGGAGAGCCTCTCGAAGGCCTGGTCGCCCTGCTTCTCCAGCTCGTACCGGCGCAGCACCGACATCGCGCCGCCCCGGTCCTTGGCGTGCTCCGTCCACAGGATGTCGACGAGCGTGCGGCCCATGAGCTCGGGGTGGGCGTGGGTCTGGGCGAAGTGCCCGGGCACGACGCGGGCGCCCAGCTTCCAGGTGCCCGTGTGCGCCACGTCCTCCCCGGCCAGGAGGCGGAGGAAGTGGGACTTGCCCGAGCCGTTGCTGCCCAGCACCGCGACCCGCTCGCCGTAGAAGACCTCCAGGTCGAACGGGTTCATCAGGCCGGTCAGCTCCAGCCCGGCGCAGGTCACGGCCCGGACGCCGGTGCGCCCGCCGCGCAGCCGCATCCGGATGTCCTGCTCGCGCGGCGGCTCCGGCGGCGGGCCCGCCTCCTCGAACTTCCGCAGCCGGGTCTGGGCGGCGGCGTAGCGGGAGGCCATCTCATGGCTGACCGCCGCCGCCTGCCGCAGCGTGATCACCAGCTTCTTCAGCTGGGCGTGCTTCTCGTCCCAGCGGCGGCGCAGCTCCTCGAAGCGGGCGAAGCGCTCCTTGCGGGCCGCGTGGTACGTGGCGAAGCCGCCGCCGTGCACCCAGACGTCGCTGCCGGCCGGGCCCGGCTCGACGCTGATGATCTTCTCGGCGGCGCGGGCCAGCAGCTCGCGGTCGTGGGAGACGAAGAGGACGGTCTTCTTGGTCTCGCGCAGCCGCTCCTCCAGCCAGCGCTTGCCGGGGACGTCCAGATAGTTGTCCGGCTCGTCCAGCAGCAGGACCTCGTCCGTGCCGCGCAGCAGGGCCTCCAGGACGAGCCGCTTCTGCTCACCGCCGGAGAGGGTGCGCACCTGGCGCCACTGCGCCTTCTCGTAGGGGACGCCGAGGGCGGCCATGGTGCACATGTCCCACGTGGTCTCGGCCTCGTAGCCCCGGGCCTCGGCCCAGTCGCTGAGCGCCTGGGCGTAGGCCATCTGCGCGGCCTCGTCGTCGCGCTCCATGATCGCGACCTCGGCCTCGTCGACCGCCCGCGCGGCCTGCCGGATGCCGGGCTGGGCGACGGAGACCAGCAGGTCACGGACCGTACGGTCGTCCCGGACGGAGCCCACGAACTGCGGCATCACGCCCAGGCCGCCGGAGACGGTGACCGAGCCGCCGTGCGGCTTGAGCTCGCCGGAGATCATCCGGAGCAGGGTGGTCTTGCCGGCGCCGTTGGCCCCCACGAGGGCCACGGCGGCCCCTTCCCCCACCCGGAAGGACACGTCGTCGAGCAACCGCCTCCCGTCGGGGAGGTCGTACTCAAGATGTGCCGCTTCCACATGTCCCATGAGGGCGATTCTCGCCGCTCCCGGGGCGGCGACCAACCGGTTTACGATGCACGCCATGAGCTTTGGGCAGGGTGGGCCGTACGGGGCCCAGGGGGATTCCGGGCCGCACACCACGCCGTGGGGGGCGCCGCCGCCCCAGCAGCCCGGGCAACCCCAGCCCGGGCAGTTCGGGCCGCCCCCCGGCCAACCGGCTCCGGCGCTGCCGCCGCAGCAGCCGGTGCAACCCCAGCCGCCGCAGCCGGGGCACCCCGCGCCAGCAGCCCCGCAGGCCGCCCCGCTGCCGCCCCAGCAGCCGTATGCGCCCGCCCAGCAGCCGACCCAAGCACAGCCGCAGGCGCCATCGCCCTGGGCTCAGCCGCAGGGCGGCGGCACGCCCGACTGGGCCGCGCTGGCCGACACCGCCGTCCGGGACCGCCGCCGCAAGTGGCTGCTGATCGGCGGCGGCGCGCTGGCCACCGCCGCCGTCGCCGCGATCGTCGCCACGGCCGTGGTGCTGTCCGACAAGGGCGACAAGAACCTCCCCGCCGCCGAGAAGCTGCCCAGCGCCTCGGCCGGCACCCCCGAGCCGACGTTCTCCAAGGCGGCGACCCCGCCGCCCAACCCGCGCGAGTTCATATCCAGCCAGGAGAAGGACACCGCCCCGCTCACCGTCAAGACGCTCTTCCCGCACTCCAAGCCGTCGCTGGACAAGCGCGTCTACAAGCGCGCGGCCCAGGACACCGCCACCGACTGCGCCTCCGTCGCCCAGGGCGGCCTGGGCCAGGTCCTCGCCGACAACGGCTGCCGCCAAGTGCTGCGCTCCACCTACGTACGGGACGGGGTCGCCGTCACCGTCGGCGTCGCCGTCTTCGACACCAAGGCCGCCGCCGACAAGGCCAAGGAGCAGTCCACCGGCAACATCGCCCCCCTCACCGGGGACGACGCGGCGTCCTTCTGCCAGGGCACCGCCTGCCGGCTGAGCGCCAACGCCGAGGGCCGCTACACCTACTTCACCATCGCCGGGTTCACCAACGGCTCCGCCGTCACACCCGACGACACCAAGGCCCTCCAGGCCGGGCGCGACGTGGCGGGCTACACCTTCCGCCGCATCATGGCCCGCGCCAACGCCCAGGCGGCCGCCGCGGCCTCGCCCCAGCCGTCCGGGAAGCCCTCGGCCAAGCCGTCGGACTCGCCCAAGAACAAGGTCTGAGCCACCCCGGAGTGGACGTCCGGGCCGCCACGCCTCACTCCTGGACCTCGCCGTCCCCCTCCTCGGCGCCCTCGCCGCCCTCCGCCGGGTCGCCGTCCGCGGGCGGCGCGGTGGGCGGGCGCTCCGCCCGCAGCAGCCGCTCGACCTTCGCGACCTGCGCCGCCACCAGCGCCGGCGGGATCTCCACCGCCCGGGGGTCGGAAAGGTGCGTGGCGAAGAACATCGACAGCGTGGATCCGCTGCGCACCACCGTCACCAGAGTCGGCGCCCCCTCCGCCGCGTTGACCATGCGGTACGCCAGCGCCTCCGCCCCCAGCCGGGGCGCGGGCAGCTCCTTCACCGCCTCGAACCGCTGGGGCTGCCCCTCCCCCGTGCGCATCGCGAAGCCCCCCGCGCAGTCGGACACGGCCCGGCGCAGCTCCCGGAGCGTGACGCGCGCCCCGTCGTCCGCGTAGGTGGACACCCGGACCGTCCCCAGCAGGCCCTGGAAGCCGTGCTCCCGCGAGGACTTGGAGAACGTCCGTACGAGCGAGGCCACGGGCGCGGGCTCCTGCCGGGGGCCCAGGGCCAGCACCAGCGGCCGGCAGGCGGGCCGGCCCGCGCCGGGCAACCCGTGCCCGGCGCTGCCCTCGGAGGCCCGTTCGAGGACGAAGCCGGGCACCTCACGGGCGTCCAGCGCCACGTGCCTGAGCTGATCGGCGCTGAACACCTGGACGACCGACGGCTCTTCGGCGCTCCGGGCCTCGTCCTTGCCCTCACCGGACCTGCCTCCGCCGACGCCGGCGCAGCCGGTCAGCAACAGGAGGGCCGTCAACACCCCTACGGGGGAAGCCGTCAGTCTCCGTTTACCCTTCACCCTCATCAGGTCCACCCTCATGACGTCCGCCCTGCCCTCCAGTTCGCGGCGCTCGCCGAGCGGCGCCCCTCATGGCTCCTTGCGACGTGACCCAGGCCACAATGTAGGCTGCGCAGCCAACGGAAGCCCCTCCCTACGGTCCCACCGGCGGTTCGAGCCGCCCGGAGCCCCGGCCGGTCGGGCCGAACACCCAAGGGCGCTATGAAGATCTCTTTCCTTTTGCAGAACGCCTATGGCATCGGCGGAACCATCCGCTCCACTTTCAATGTGGCGGGCGCCCTCGCCGCCCGCCACGACGTCGAGATCGTGTCCGTCATTCGCAGCGGCGAGAAGCCCCGGCTGACCCTCCACGCCGGGGTACGGCTGCGGAGCCTCATCGACCAGCGCCCCGACAAGGGCGCCGACCTCGACGACCCGCTCCTCGGTCAGGACAGCCAGTACATCCCGCCCGTCGAGGCCAAGGGCGCGCACTTCAGCGCGCTCACCGACCAGCGGGTCGCCGCGCACCTCGCCGCCACCGACGCGGACGTCGTCATCGCCACCCGCCCCGGACTCGTGATGTACCTCGCCGAGTTCGGTCTGGACCGCTATCTGCGGATCGGCCAGGAGCACCGGATCTACGGCACCCACGAGGCCGCCATCCGCGCCTACCAGGACGCGTCCATCCCCCATCTCGACGCCCACACCACCGTCTCCGAGGCGGACGCCGTCACCCACCGGGAGCAACTCCCGGGCATCAAAACGAAGATCGTATGCATCCCGAACGGCTGCCCGCCGTCCGAGGTCGAACCAGCCGATCCGGACAGCAAGTTGGTGGTCGCGGCCGGGCGGCTCATCCCCGTCAAGCGCTACGACCTGCTGATCAACGCCTGGGCCTCCGTCGCCGCCGTCCACCCCGACTGGAAGCTCCGCCTCTACGGCCGCGGCCCCGAACAGGCCAAACTCCGCGCCCAGATCGACAGGCTCGGCCTCAATGAGTCACTGACGCTCATGGGCGCCCACTCCCCCATCGAAACCGAGTGGGCCAAGGGCTCCATCGCCGCCGTGACCTCCCGCGAGGAGTCCTTCGGCATGACGATCGTCGAGGCCATGGGGTGCGGCGTCCCCGTCGTCGCCACCGACTGCCCCCACGGCCCCGGCGAGATCATCAGCGACGGCGAGGACGGCCTGCTCGTCCCCGTCGGCGACAGCGACGCCATCGCCAAGGGCCTGATCAAACTGATCGAGGACGACGAACTCCGCCGCGCCATGGGCGCCGCCGCGCTCGTCTCCGCCCGGCGCTACGCGCCCGAACGCATCGCCGACGCCTACCTGGAGCTCATCGACGACCTCGGCGGCCCCCGCCGCACCGGCGACGAACAGGCCACCGCCACCACGAAACCGGCCCGGCCCCCGCTCACCCGGCGCCTGCGCCGGACCGTCGGCAGGATCGTCCGGCCACTGCGGCGCCAGGCGGCGCCCCCGCGCGAGAAGAAGGTCCTCAAGGACATCGTCGTCCGCAAGCCGCTGCGCCCGGTCGCCTCCTGCCGCGTCAACTCCGAGGGGGACATCGTCGTTTCGGTGGACCCGAAGGGCGTCAGCGGGGAACGTCTCTCCCTGACCGTCACCCGCCGCAAGGAGAACAAGCCGGCCGCGGTCCCCCTGACGCCGCCGTCCGAAGCGGACGCCCCCTGGACCGCCGTCCTGAAGCGGACCGAACTCCGCCTGGGCGAAGGCCGCTGGGACCTCCACGTGGTCCGCGCCGACGACCGCGCCCGCCGCCGCGTCGTCGCCCATCTCCCCGAAGGCCGCCGCCTGTTGACCCTGGACCCGCTCCCGGGCTCACCCTTCACCTGGTGGATCCCCTACTCCACCGTCGACGGCTACCTCGCCCTGCGCACCTGGCACCGCGACGGCCACGCGGAGGCGCGCGCGCTGAGGACGACGGAGGAGGCGCTGACGGTCGAAGGCACGCTGTACGGCGCGGAGTTCACCGACGGGAAGCCCGCGCCCGCGCTGGTCGGTACCCCACGTGGCGAGGCACCCTCGGAGGTGACAGCGGAAATCGAGGTCCTGAACGGCGCGGCCTTCAGGGCGACGCTGCCGTACGGCCGCCTTCGCGCGGCCCGCACCGGGGAGGAGAGCGCGACGTGGGACCTCGCGCTACGGCTCGCCCCCGACGCGGCGCCGATCAGGATCGGCCGCCTTGTGGGGGACATCGTCGACCGCAACAAGACGGACCTCTATCCCGCGGTGTCGGGGGTCCGGCCGTACTTCACGGTGACGAGCGATCTGGCGGTGAATCTCCCCTGACGACCGTCGTCCTCAAACGCCGGACGGGCTGACTTTGTCAGCCCGTCCGGCGTTTGAGGACATCCCTAGCAGCAACCCGCCCCGGGCAGCGACCTCTTGTTCCGCGCCGCGAGATTCCGCGCTGCGAGCTCCGAGTCCGCCGGGTACCCGACCTCCTCCAGCGTCAGCCCGTGCGGCCGCACCACGTGCACCGCCGAATCCCGCACCCCGGCCGCGAGCACCTGGCCCGGCCAGTCCACGCCCCGGTGCCCGTCGCCGACGAACAGCAGCGCGCCCACCAGCGACCGCACCATGTTGTGGCAGAACGCGTCCGCCCGCACGGTCGCCGTCACCACACCCGACGCGTCCCGCACCCAGCTCAGCTCCTGGAGCGTACGGATGGTCGTCGCGCCCTCGCGCTTCTTGCAGTACGCGGCGAAGTCGTGCTCGCCCAGCAGCGCCTGCGACGCCGCGTTCATCTTCTCCACGTCCAACGGCCAGTCGTGCCACAGCACATGACCCCGCAGCAGCGGATCCACCCCGCCCGGGTGGTCGACGACCCGGTAGGCGTACCGGCGCCAGATCGCGGAGAACCGCGCGTTGAACCCGGCCGGGGCCTCCGCCGCGCGCCAGACCCGGACGTCGTGCGACAGCCGCCCGGCCAGCCGGCGCAACAGTTTGTCCTCGTGCTCGGCCCAAACCTCCGCCGGCAGATCGACATGCGCGACCTGGCCCCGGGCGTGGACGCCCGCGTCCGTACGGCCGGCGACCGTCAGCTCATACGTCTCCTTGGACCGGGTCACGGTCCGGATCGCGTCCTCGAGCTCACCCTGCACGGTGCGCTGGCCCTCGCGCTGCTTGGCCCAGCCGGAGAAGTCCTTGCCGTCGTACGACAGGTCCAGCCGCACCCGTACGAAACCGGGCTCAACCTCGTCACTCACCGAGTGTTTCCTCTCAGAATGCGGGACGGGCCCGCCCCCGGAAAGGGGCGGGCCCGTCACTGACACGTCAGACGCGTCAGGCGTCCTTCGACTCCTCGGCCGGAGCCTCGGCGGCGGCCTCGGTCTCCTTGACCGCACGCTTGGTGGCGGCCTCGGCCTCGGCGACGGTCGCCTTCTTGGCGATCTCACCCTCGACCAGCTCGATCACAGCCATCGGGGCGTTGTCGCCACGACGGTTGCCGATCTTGGTGATACGGGTGTAGCCACCCGGACGCTCGGCGAAGCGCGGAGCGATCTCGGTGAAGAGCACGTGCACGATGCCCTTGTCCGTGATCGTCTGCAGCACCTGGCGACGGTTGTGGATGTCGCCCTTCTTCGCCTTGGTGATCAGGCGCTCGGCGACCGGACGCAGGCGGCGGGCCTTGGCCTCGGTCGTCGTGATGCGGCCGTGCTCGAAGAGCGACTTGGCGAGGTTCGCCAGCATCAGCTTCTCGTGCGCGGCACCGCCGCCCAGACGGGCACCCTTGGTGGGACGCGGCATGGTATTTCTCCTAGAGGTCTGCCCCGGCCGTATCAGGTACCGGAGTCAGTATCCGAGCGGGCGGTCGCCCGTCGGAGACCCCGCGCCCGCAAGGGGCGCGGGGAACTGCGCGATCAGCCGAAGCGAACCCGCAGCAGAAGACCGTCAGTACTGCTCGGTCTCCACGAACCCGGCGTCCGCGTCGTCGTCGGCGCCAAAGGCGTCGGCGGCGGCGGTCGGGTCGAATCCGGGCGGGCTGTCCTTGAGGGCCAGGCCCATGCCGGCCAGCTTCGCCTTGACCTCGTCGATCGACTTCGCACCGAAGTTGCGGATGTCGAGCAGGTCGGCCTCGGAGCGGGCGACGAGCTCACCCACGGAGTGGATGCCCTCGCGCTTGAGGCAGTTGTAGGAGCGAACGGTGAGCTCGAGCTCCTCGATCGGCAGCGCCAGGTCGGCGGCCAGGGCGGCGTCCGTCGGGGACGGGCCCATGTCGATGCCCTCGGCGTCGATGTTGAGCTCGCGGGCCAGACCGAACAGCTCGACCAGGGTCTTACCGGCGGACGCCATGGCGTCGCGCGGGCGCATGGCCTGCTTGGTCTCGACGTCGACGATCAGCTTGTCGAAGTCGGTGCGCTGCTCGACACGGGTCGCCTCGACCTTGTAGGTGACCTTGAGAACCGGCGAGTAGATGGAGTCGACCGGGATACGGCCGATCTCCTGGCCCACCTGCTTGTTCTGGACGGCGGAGACGTAGCCGCGACCGCGCTCGACGGTCAGCTCCATCTCCAGCTTGCCCTTGGCGTTCAGGGTCGCCAGGACCAGGTCGGGGTTGTGCACCTCGACGCCGGCCGGCGGGGCGATGTCCGCGGCGGTGACCAGACCCGGGCCCTGCTTGCGCAGGTACATCACGACCGGCTCGTCGTGCTCCGAGGAGACGACCAGCTGCTTGATGTTGAGGATGAGGTCGGTGACGTCCTCCTTGACGCCCGGCACGGTGGTGAACTCGTGCAGGACACCGTCGATGCGGATGGACGTGACAGCCGCACCCGGGATCGAGGAGAGGAGCGTACGACGCAGGGAGTTGCCGAGGGTGTAGCCGAAGCCCGGCTCCAGCGGCTCGATCACGAACCGGGAACGGAACTCGTCCACGACCTCTTCGGTCAGCGAGGGACGCTGAGCGATCAGCATGTTGCGAATCCTTCAGTCATGGGCGCCCGCTATTTGACGCCCTCTGCCACCGGACGGTAGTCCGATGTTGTCACTGTGCAAGGGTACGGGCGGCACGGCCCCCGTGAAGGGGAGCCGTACCGCCCGGCACCTTACGAACAACCGTGCGAAACGGCGCAGCGTCAGACGCGGCGGCGCTTCGGGGGACGGCAGCCGTTGTGCGGGGTCGGGGTGACGTCCTGGATGGAGCCGACCTCGAGACCGGTCGCCTGGAGCGAACGGATGGCGGTCTCACGACCGGAGCCCGGGCCCTTGACGAAGACGTCAACCTTGCGCATGCCGTGCTCCTGCGCGCGACGGGCAGCCGACTCGGCGGCCATCTGCGCGGCGAACGGGGTGGACTTGCGCGAGCCCTTGAAGCCGACGTGACCGGCGGAGGCCCAGGAGATCACGTTGCCCGAAGGGTCGGTGATCGAAACGATGGTGTTGTTGAACGTGCTCTTGATGTGCGCGTGGCCGTGAGCGACGTTCTTCTTTTCCTTGCGGCGCACCTTCTTGGCAGCGCCCTGACGACCCTTGGGGGGCATGTCTTACTCCTGAATGGAGAGGGAGGTGGTCGGTCCTACAGCGAAGACCGCTGATGAGCGTCCGCTGTGGACTACTTCTTGCCCGGCTTCTTCTTGCCGGCGATGGCGCGACGCGGGCCCTTACGGGTACGAGCGTTCGTGCTGGTGCGCTGACCGTGGACCGGCAGACCGCGACGGTGACGCAGACCCTGGTAGCAGCCGATCTCAACCTTGCGGCGGATGTCGGCCTGAACCTCACGACGGAGGTCACCCTCGGTCTTGATGTTGGCGTCCACGTACTCGCGGATCTTGACCAGGTCCTCCTCGGACAGGTCACGAACGCGGGTGTTCGGGTTCACACCGGTGGAGGCGAGGGTCTCCTTCGCCAGGGTGCGGCCGATGCCGAAGACGTAGGTGAGTGCGACCTCCACGCGCTTTTCGCGCGGGATGTCAACACCGGAAACGCGTGCCATTGAATGGCTCCTGTTGGTGTTCGGGGGTCTTCCGCAATGCCATTCCGTGGCCGCCGTACCAGGTACGGACCAGGTCCCCGGCCCCCGCCGGAGGTGTCACCGACCCCGAGTCGGGGCTAGGTGGGCGCTGCGTATGTACATGTATTGCTCGCGTCGCGCGAAGAAACTGCGGAGTGCAGGTTCTGCGATCAGCCCTGGCGCTGCTTGTGGCGCAGGTTGTCGCAGATGACCATGACCCGGCCGTGACGGCGGATCACCTTGCACTTGTCGCAGATCTTCTTGACGCTCGGCTTGACCTTCATGGGATGTGAGGTTCTCCGGGTCAGTGCCGTCGCCCCGCCGGAAGCGGGACGTCGACAAGATCTACTTGTAGCGGTAGACGATCCGGCCACGCGTCAGGTCGTACGGAGACAGCTCCACGACGACCCGGTCATCCGGGAGGATGCGGATGTAGTGCATCCGCATCTTGCCGCTGATGTGCGCGAGGACCTTGTGACCGTTCTGGAGCTCTACCTTGAACATGGCGTTCGGCAGAGACTCGATCACGGTGCCCTCGATCTCGATGGCACCTTGCTTCTTGGCCACGCTTCGCCTTTCGAATCGGCTACCTTGATCGACTCTCCCGTATGCACGCGGGCATGCGGATACACGAGAGCCGACGCATCAGTCTACGTCAGGGCAAACGAAAAGCCTAATCCAGGGTGCTTGCCCGACCACGGAGATCCTTACGCCAGAGGAGCTGATCCCCTCGACGCCGCTCTCGCGGGCTCGGCGCCGGGGCGCCTCACAAGCTTCGAGCGGCTGCCCCGGACTCCGTCCGGACGGGAGGGGGCTTACGCCAGCGGGTCCGGTGCCGCCGTCACGCCGTACTCCGCGAGCTTCGCGCGGCCGCCGTCGACCGCCGTCAGGACCAGCGGGCCCTGCTCCGTCAGGGCGACGGAGTGCTCCCAGTGGGAGGACCAGCTCTTGTCGTCCGTGAGGACCGTCCAGTCGTCCGCCAGGACGTGGGTCTTCGCCGTGCCCAGGCTCACCATGGGCTCGATCGCGATGCAGAAGCCCGGGACCAGCTTGGGGCCCTTGCCGCGCTTGCGGGAGACGTAGTTCAGCAGGTGGGGGTCCATGTGCATCTCGGAGCCGATGCCGTGCCCGCCGTAGTCCTCGATGATCCCGTACTTCCCGGAGGCCGGGCGGGGCTGGCGACGGATGTAGCCCTCGATGGCCTTGGAGATGTCCACGAGCCGGTTGCCGGCCCGTACGGCCGCGATGCCGGCCCACATGGACTCCTCGGTCACCCGGGAGAGCTCGATCAGCTCCGGAGCGTGACCGGTGCCCACGAAGGCCGTGAAGGCCGCGTCGCCGTGCCAGCCGTCCACGATGGCGCCGGCGTCGATGGAGATGATGTCCCCGTCCTTGAGGACGGTCTTCTCGTCCGGGATGCCGTGGACGACGACCTCGTTCACCGAGGTGCAGATCGTGGCGGGGAAGCCGCCGTAGCCGAGGAAGTTCGACTTGGCGCCGTGCTCGGCGATCACCTTGCGGGCGACCTCGTCCAGGTCTTTGGTGGTGGCACCGGGCACCGCGGCCTCCCGGGTGGCCGCGTGGACGGCGGCGACGACCAGCCCCGCCTCACGCATCTTCGCGATCTGCTCCGGGGTCTTGATCTCGACCATGACGATGCCTTCCTGGCTGTTTCCATCGAATACTGCGTCGAAATACCGCATCGAAATATTGCTCGGACAAACACTACGGCCGCGACACCCCGAGGGGCATCGCGGCCGTGGCGAGAGGACTCACGCCTCCCGGGGCGGGAGGGCGTCCATCGCGCGCTGGGTGACCTCGGCGACCTTGCCGAGGGCCGAGATCGTGACCACCAGGCCCTGGGCCTTGTAGTAGTCGATGATCGGCTCGGTCTCGCTGTGGTAGACCTCGAGGCGCTTGCGGACCGTGTCCTCGGAGTCGTCCTCACGCTGGTACAGCTCGCCGCCGCAGACGTCGCAGACGCCCTCCGCGGCCGGCGGGTTGTAGATCACGTGGAAGATGTGGCTGCTGTCCTTGCGGCACATCCGGCGGCCGGCGATGCGCTTGACCACCTCGTCCTCCGGGACCTCCAGGTCCAGGACGGCGTCGAGCTTCAGCCCGTCCGCCTTGAGGATGGTGTCCAGCGCCTCCGCCTGGGCGAGGTTGCGCGGGAAGCCGTCGAGCAGGAAGCCCTCGGCGGCGTCCTCCTGCTCCATGCGGTCCTTGGCCATCCCGATGGTGACCTCGTCCGGCACGAGCTGGCCGGCGCGCATGTACTCCTGGGCCTTCTGGCCGAGCGGCGTGCCCTGGCTGATGTTCGCCCGGAAGAGGTCGCCCGTCGAGATGTGCGGGATCGCGAGATTCTTGGCGAGGTACGCGGCCTGCGTACCCTTGCCGGCGCCGGGCGGCCCGACGAGGACGATTCGCATCAGCGGAGGAACCCTTCGTAGTTGCGCTGCTGAAGCTGGCTCTCGATCTGCTTCACAGTCTCCAGACCGACACCCACGATGATCAGGATGCTGGTTCCGCCGAACGGGAAGTTCTGATTCGCGTTGAGTGTGACCAGTGCCACGGTCGGCACGAGCGCGATCAGACCCAGGTACAGCGACCCCGGCCACGTGATGCGGTTCAGCACATAGCTCAGGTACTCCGCGGTGGGACGACCAGCCCGGATCCCCGGGATGAAACCACCATACTTCTTCATATTGTCGGCAACTTCTTCGGGGTTGAAGGAGATGGCGACGTAGAAGAAGGCGAAGAACACGATCAGCAGGAAGTACGTGACCATGTAAACGGGGTGGTCACCCTTGACCAGGTTGGCCTGGACCCACTGCGCCCAGTCCGCCTTGGAGCCGGTGAACTGCACCAGCAGCGCCGGGATGTAGAGCAGCGACGAGGCGAAGATGACGGGAATCACACCCGCCTGGTTCACCTTCAGCGGGATGTAGGTGGACGTACCGCCGTAGGAACGGCGGCCGATCATGCGCTTCGCGTACTGGACCGGAATGCGGCGCTGAGCCTGCTCGACGAAGACCACGAGCGCGACCATCGCGAGACCGCACAGGATCACCAGGCTGAACTCCAGCCAGCCACCGAGCAGCTTGCCCTGCATCTTGATGGCCCACAGCGCGCCCGGGAAGCCGGCGGCGATGGACGTGAACATCAGGATGGACATGCCGTTGCCGATGCCGCGGTCGGTGATCAGCTCACCGAGCCACATGATCAGCGAGGTGCCGGCGGTCATGGTGATGACCATGACGACCGTGGTGAAGATGGACTGGTTGGGAACGATCTGGTTCCCCACGGTGCAGTTGCCGAAGAGCGCGCCGCTGCGGGCCGTGGCCACCAGGCCGGTGCCCTGGAGGATGGCGAGGGCGACGGTCAGATAACGCGTGTACTGCGTGATCTTGGTCTGGCCGGACTGGCCCTCCTTCTTGAGGGCTTCGAGTCGCGGAATGACCACGGTGAGCAGTTGGAGGATGATACTGGCCGTGATGTACGGCATGATCCCGAGCGCGAAGATCGTGATCTGCAGCAGCGCACCACCGCTGAACATGTTCACGAGGCCGAAAAGGCCCTGCCCACTCTTGGCCTGGTCCATACACGTCTGGACATTGCGGTAGTCGACCCCCGGGACGGGGATGTGGGCCCCCAGCCGGAAGAGGACCATGATGCCCAGCGTGAAGAGCAGCTTCTTGCGCAGGTCGGGCGTCTTGAACGCCCGGGCGAACGCGGTGAGCACGGTGCCTCCTGCGCCCCTCACGTGGCTGCGTGAGAGGTGACGGTCTTGAGGTTCGACGAATACGTAGAGTCAGCCAAAATCCGCGCGGGCAGAGTCCACGCGGAAGTTAACAGTGCACGCCACCTTACCGGCGACCATGCCCCCCTTGGAACGACCAACCGGGGATGCCCCTATTGGGACATCCCCGGTTGTCAGATCAACGAACTCAGATGAGCTCGGTGACGGTGCCGCCGGCGGCGGCGATCTTCTCCTGGGCGGAGCCGGAGACGGCGTCGACCGTCACCTGCAGCGCCACGGAGATCTCGCCCTGGCCAAGGACCTTGACGAGCTCGTTCTTGCGAACAGCGCCCTTGGCGACCAGGTCGGCCACCGTGACCTCGCCACCCTGCGGGTAGAGCGCGGCCAGCTTGTCCAGGTTCACGACCTGGAACTGCTTGTGGGCGGGGTTCTTGAAGCCCTTCAGCTTCGGGAGGCGCATGTGGAGGGGCATCTGCCCACCCTCGAAGCGCTCCGGAACCTGGTAACGGGCCTTCGTGCCCTTGGTACCGCGACCAGCCGTCTTACCCTTCGACGCCTCACCACGACCGACACGGGTCTTGGCGGTCTTGGCGCCCGGGGCGGGACGGAGGTTGTGGACCTTCAGCGGGTTCTGCTCCGCCATGTCAGTCGACCTCCTCGACCGTCACGAGGTGGCGGACGGTGTGCACCATGCCGCGGATCTCGGGGCGGTCCTCCTTGACAACCACGTCGTTCAGGCGCTTGAGCCCGAGCGAACGCAGGGTGTCGCGGTGGTTCTGCTTGCTGCCGATGTAGGACTTGACCTGCGTGACCTTGAGGCGAGCCATTACGCACCCGCCCCTGCACGCGCCCGCAGCAGAGCGGCGGGGGCGACGTCCTCGAGCGGCAGACCACGACGGGCGGCGATCTCCTCGGGACGGGACAGTCCCTTGAGGGCCTCCACCGTGGCGTGCACGATGTTGATCGGGTTCGAAGAACCGAGCGACTTCGACAGGATGTCGTGGATGCCGGCGCACTCGAGCACCGCACGCACCGGGCCACCGGCGATAACACCGGTACCGGGGGACGCGGGCTTGAGCATGACGACACCGGCCGCCTTCTCACCCTGGATCGGGTGCGGGACGGTGCCCTGGATACGGGGGACCTTGAAGAAGTTCTTCTTGGCCTCTTCCACGCCCTTGGCGATGGCAGCCGGAACTTCCTTGGCCTTGCCGTAACCGACACCGACCGTGCCGTCACCGTCGCCCACCACGACCAGCGCGGTGAAGCTGAAGCGGCGACCACCCTTGACAACCTTGGCGACGCGGTTGATCGCGACTACGCGCTCAACGTATGCGGTCTTCTCGGCGGCAGCGCCACCGTCACGGCCCTTCCGGTCCCGCCGCTCGCCGCCACCGGCACCGCTTCCGCGGCGCTGGGGTCCAGCCATTGGAATTACCTCTCTCTGTTACGTCCGCTAGCTCCGGAACCGGGGCTTAGAACTTCAGCCCGGCTTCGCGGGCGGCGTCCGCCAGAGCGGCAATGCGCCCGGCGTACTGGTTGCCACCGCGGTCGAACACGACGGCCTCGACACCGGCGGCCTTGGCACGCTCGGCCACCAGGGCGCCGACCTTCTTGGCCTGGGCGCTCTTGTCGCCCTCGCCACCGCGGATCGACGCGTCCAGGTGCGACGCCGACGCCAGGGTGTGACCCTTGATGTCGTCGATGACCTGGGCGGTGATGCCACGGTTGGAACGCGTCACGACCAGGCGCGGGCGCTCCGCCGTACCCGACAGGGTCTTGCGGATGCGGATGTGGCGGCGCAGCTTCGCAGCGCGCTTGTAGGCGTCGCCCTTGGCGATCTTCACACCGTATGCCATGGCTTACTTACCCGCCTTTCCGACCTTGCGGCGGATGACTTCGCCCTCGTACTTGACACCCTTGGCCTTGTACGGGTCGGGCTTCCGCAGCTTGCGGATCTTCGCGGCGACCTCGCCGACCTTCTGCTTGTCGATGCCCTCGACCGAGAACTTGGTCGGAGCCTCAACCTTGAAGGTGATGCCTTCGGGGGCCTCGATCAGGATCGGGTGGCTGTAGCCGAGGGAGAACTCCAGGTTGGAGCCCTTGGCGACAACGCGGTAACCGACACCGCTGATCTCGAGCTTCTTCACGTAGCCCTGGGTCACGCCGGTGATCATGTTCGCCACCAGCGTGCGGGACAGGCCGTGGAGAGCCTTGTTCTGACGCTCGTCGTTGGGACGGATCACCTGAAGGGTGCCGTCCTCGCCCTTGACGATCTCGATGGGGGCGGACAGCGAGATGTTCAGGGCGCCCTTGGGGCCCTTCACCTGCACGTCACGGCCATCGATGGTGACGTCCACACCAGCGGGAACCTGGATGGGCAGCTTGCCAATACGCGACATTAGCTATTCCTCCGTTCCCGATTACCAGACGTAGGCGAGGACTTCCCCACCCACGCCCTTCTTGCTGGCCTGCTGGCCGGTCAGGAGACCGTGGGACGTGGAGATGATCGCCACGCCCAGGCCGCCGAGGACCTTCGGCAGGTTGGTGGACTTTGCGTAGACCCGGAGGCCCGGCTTCGAGATCCGCTTGATGCCCGCGATGGAGCGCTCACGGTTCGGACCGAACTTCAGGTCGAGAACGAGGGACTTGCCAACCTCGGCGTCCTCGACCTTCCAGCCGGAGATGTAGCCCTCCTGCTGCAGGATCTCGGCGATGTGCGCCTTGATCTTGCTGTGGGGCATGGCCACGGTGTCGTGGTAAGCCGAGTTCGCGTTCCGCAGACGGGTCAGCATGTCTGCGATCGGATCGGTCATGGTCATGTTTGGCCTTCGGCCTCTCTCGCCGGGGTTTCCTATCTGCACCATCCCTCTCCCCGAACTGATGTCGGGACGGGTGCGGCGCGGGGACCTACGGCGTAGTAAGACGGTCATGGGCGGCGGGCGCCCAACCCTTCAACTCTACGGGAGTGAAGAGCTGGGCCCCACCGTCCTTGATGCTTACCGAGAGCCCTGGTCAACCCAAGTGGGTTGTTACCAGGAGCTCTTGGTCACGCCCGGCAGCTCGCCACGGTGAGCCATCTCACGAAGGCACACGCGGCAGAGGCCGAACTTGCGGTACACGGAGTGCGGGCGGCCGCAGCGGTTGCAGCGCGTGTACGCGCGAACCGCGAACTTGGGCTTGCGCGCGGCCTTCGCGATCAGAGACTTCTTCGCCATCTCGGTCACGCCTCCTTGAAGGGGAAGCCGAGGTGACGAAGGAGGGCGCGGCCCTCGTCGTCGTTGGTCGCCGTGGTCACCACGGTGATGTCCATACCCCGGACGCGGTCGATCTTGTCCTGGTCGATCTCGTGGAACATGACCTGCTCCGTGAGACCGAAGGTGTAGTTGCCCCGACCGTCGAACTGCTTCGGGGACAGACCACGGAAGTCGCGGATGCGCGGGAGCGCGAGCGACAGGGTGCGGTCCAGGAACTCCCACATGCGGTCGCCACGGAGGGTGACGTGGGCACCGATCGGCTGGCCCTCGCGCAGCTTGAACTGCGCGATGGACTTGCGAGCCTTGGTGACGGCCGGCTTCTGGCCGGTGATCGTGGTGAGGTCGCGGATGGCGCCCTCGATCAGCTTGGAGTCGCGGGCGGCGTCGCCCACACCCATGTTGACCACGATCTTGGTGAGGCCGGGAACCTGCATGACGTTCTCGTAGGAGAACTCCTCACGCAGCTTGCCCGAGATCTCCTCACGGTACTTCGTCTTGAGACGCGGAGTGGTAGCCATCAGATGTCCTCACCCGTCCGCTTGGCAACGCGGATCTTGTTGCCGTTCTCATCGAAGCGGTAGCCGACGCGCGTGACGACCTTCTTGCCGTCCTTCTCCACGACGAGCTGAACGTTGCTCACGTGGATCGGGGCCTCGGTGATCACGATGCCACCGGCCTGGTTCTGCGCGGCCTTGGTGTGCTTCTTGACCCGGTTGACACCCTCGACGAGGACGCGGTTCTCGCTGGGCATGGCCACGATGACCTTGCCCTGCTTGCCCTTGTCCTTACCGGTGATGACCTGGACCAGGTCGCCCTTCTTGATCTTCATCGGTTACAGCACCTCCGGCGCGAGCGAGACGATCTTCATGAACTTCTTCTCGCGCAGCTCTCGGCCCACGGGGCCGAAGATACGGGTGCCGCGGGGGTCACCGTCGTTCTTGAGAACGACAGCGGCGTTCTCGTCGAAACGGATGTACGAGCCATCCGGACGGCGGCGCTCCTTGACGGTGCGAACGATGACGGCCTTGACGACGTCACCCTTCTTCACGTTGCCACCGGGGATCGCGTCCTTGACGGTGGCGACGATGACGTCACCGATGCCCGCGTAGCGGCGACCCGAGCCACCGAGAACACGGATGCAAAGGATCTCCTTGGCACCAGTGTTGTCGGCGACCCGAAGTCGCGACTCCTGCTGGATCACGTCTATCTCCTGATCGTCTGCCGGTTCCCGGCGGGGGCCTCACGGTGTTCGTTCAAACAGCCGTGGGGCCCCACGCCGAGCCTGGCGGAACTTATCTGAGGGGAAACCCCCTCAGAAATTACTTGGCCTTCTCGAGGATCTCGACGACGCGCCAGCGCTTGGTCGCCGACAGCGGACGCGTCTCCATCAGGAGGACGCGGTCGCCGACGCCGGCAGCGTTCTGCTCGTCGTGCGCCTTGAGCTTGTTCGTACGGCGGATGACCTTGCCGTACAGCGCGTGCTTGACACGGTCCTCGACGGCGACGACGACGGTCTTGTCCATCTTGTCGCTGACGACGAGACCCTCACGGGTCTTGCGGAAACCGCGCTCGTTCGTCTCAGTCACATTCTTCTCGCTCATCAGGCGCTCTCCACCGTCTCGATGCCCAGCTCACGCTCGCGCATCAGGGTGTAGATCCGGGCGATGTCCTTACGGACGGACTTGAGCCGACCGTGGTTCTCGAGCTGCCCCGTCGCCGCCTGGAAGCGGAGGTTGAACAGCTCTTCCTTGGCCTCACGGAGCTTCGCGACGAGGTCCTCGTCGTTGAGCTCGCGCAGCTCGGTCGCCTTGATACCAGCGGCCATCACGACTCACCTGCCTCGCGCCGAACAATGCGGCACTTCATCGGAAGCTTGTGGGCGGCGCGGGTCAGCGCCTCACGAGCGACCTTTTCGTTCGGGAAGGACAGCTCGAACATCACCCGACCGGGCTTGACGTTCGCGATCCACCACTCCGGAGAACCCTTACCGGAACCCATGCGGGTCTCGGCCGGCTTCTTCGTCAGCGGACGGTCCGGGTAGATGTTGATCCAGACCTTGCCGCCACGCTTGATGTGACGGGTCATGGCGATACGAGCGGACTCGATCTGCCGGTTCGTCACGTAGGCCGGGGTCAGGGCCTGAATGCCGTACTCACCGAAGGCGAGCTCGGTGCCACCCTTGGCCATGCCGTTCCGCTTGGGGTGGTGCTGCTTGCGGTGCTTGACCCTGCGAGGGATCAGCATGTCGGTCAGGCCTCCGTTCCGGTGGACTCAGCCGGAGCAGCGGCGACCTCGGCCTTGGGGGCCTCGGTGCTCTGCTGCGGCTTGCGGCCGCGGCCGCCACGCTCGCCACCACGGCCACCACGGGCCGGGCGGTCGCCGGCGCCACCACGCGACGGGCGGTTGCCCGCACGAGCGGCAGCGTTCTCGGCGCGGACCTCGGCGATGTTCTTGACGTCGCCCTTGTAGATCCAGACCTTCACGCCGATGCGGCCGAAGGTGGTCTTGGCCTCGAAGAAGCCGTAGTCGACGTTCGCGCGGAGCGTGTGCAGGGGCACACGGCCCTCGCGGTAGAACTCCGAGCGGGACATCTCGGCGCCGCCGAGACGGCCACCGCACTGGATCTTGATGCCCTTGGCGCCGGCCTTCATCGTCGACTGCATGCTCTTGCGCATGGCGCGACGGAAGGAGACGCGGGAGGACAGCTGCTCGGCGACGGCCTGGGCCACCAGCTGAGCGTCCACCTCGGGGTTCTTGACCTCGAGGATGTTCAGCTGAACCTGCTTGCCGGTCAGCTTCTCCAGCTCGCCACGGATGCGGTCGGCCTCGGCGCCGCGGCGGCCGATGACGATGCCCGGGCGGGCGGTGTGGATGTCAACGCGGACGCGGTCGCGGGTGCGCTCGATCTCAACCTTCGAGATACCGGCGCGCTCCATGCCCTTCGTCATCATGCGACGAATGGCGACGTCTTCCTTGACGTAGTCCTTGTACAGCTTGTCGGCGTACCAACGGGACTTGAAGTCCGTGGTGATGCCGAGCCGGAACCCGTGCGGGTTAACCTTCTGGCCCATTACCGGGTTCCTTCCTTGCTGCTGACGACCACGGTGATGTGGCTGGTCCGCTTGCGGATCCGGTAGGCACGGCCCTGGGCACGCGGACGGAACCGCTTCAGGGTCGGGCCCTCGTCCACGAACGCCTCGCTGATGTACAGCGACGAAGCGTCCGTGTGGTCGTAGTTGTGCGCGGCGTTGGCAATGGCGCTGTCCAGCACCTTGCCCACCGGCACGCTCGCGGCCTGCGGGGCGAAACGCAGGACCGCCTGAGCCTCCGTGGCATCCATGCCACGGATGAGGTCCACCACGCGGCGGGCCTTCATGGGCGTGACGCGGATGTACCGCGCCTGGGCCCTGGCTTCCATGGTTGTCCCTTCGGTGTCAGTCATAGTCGTTCACACCCCGCCTTTAGCGGCGCTTCGACTTGCGGTCGTCCTTGACGTGGCCGCGGAAGGTGCGGGTCGGCGAGAACTCGCCGAGCTTGTGGCCGACCATCGACTCGGTGACGAACACCGGGACGTGCGTCTTGCCGTTGTGCACCGCGAGCGTGTGGCCGAGCATGGCCGGCACGATCATGGAGCGACGGGACCAGGTCTTGATGACGTTCTTGGTACCGGCTTCGTTCTGTACGTCCACCTTCTTCATGAGGTGGCCGTCGACGAAGGGTCCCTTCTTGAGACTACGCGGCATCTAAACCCGCTCCTAGCGCTTCTTGTTCGTCTTGCGGCGGCGGACGATGTACTTGTTGCTCGCCTTCTTGGGAGAACGAGTACGACCCTCCTTCTGACCCCACGGGGAGACCGGGTGGCGACCACCGGAGGTCTTACCCTCACCACCACCGTGCGGGTGGTCGACCGGGTTCATCGCGACACCGCGGACGGTCGGGCGAACGCCCTTCCAGCGCATGCGGCCGGCCTTGCCCCAGTTGATGTTCGACTGCTCGGCGTTGCCGACCTCGCCGACAGTGGCGCGGCAGCGGACGTCGACCAGGCGGATCTCACCGGACGGCATACGAAGGTGGGCCATGGTGCCCTCCTTCGCCAGCAGCTGCACGGAGGAACCGGCGGAGCGGGCGATCTTCGCACCGCCACCGGGACGCAGCTCGATGGCGTGGATGGTCGTACCGACCGGGATGTTGCGCAGCGGCAGGTTGTTGCCCGGCTTGATGTCGGCCCCGGGGCCGTTCTCGATCCGGTCACCCTGGCCGAGGCCGCGGGGAGCGATGATGTAGCGCTTCTCGCCGTCCACGTAGTGGAGCAGCGCGATGCGCGCGGTGCGGTTCGGGTCGTACTCGATGTGAGCGACCTTGGCCGGCACGCCGTCCTTGTCGTGACGACGGAAGTCGATCACACGGTAGGCGCGCTTGTGGCCACCGCCCTGGTGGCGAACGGTCACACGACCGGCGTTGTTACGGCCGCCCTTGCTGTGCAGCGGGCGGACCAGCGACTTCTCCGGCGTGGACCGCGTGATCTCGACAAAGTCGGCGACGCTGGAGCCACGACGGCCCGGGGTCGTCGGCTTGTACTTGCGGATACCCATTTCTCAGTCCTCGTCCGATTCCGGACGACTCGGACTCCGTTAGGAGACCGGGCCGCCGAAGATGTCGATACGGTCGCCCTCGGCGAGGGTCACGATGGCGCGCTTGGTGTTGGCGCGCTTGCCGAAACCGGTCTTGGTGCGCTTGCGCTTACCCTGACGGTTGATCGTGTTGACCCCGGTGACCTTGACCGAGAAGACCGCCTCGACGGCCTGCTTGATCTGGGTCTTGTTGGCGCGCGGGTCGACGATGAACGTGTACTTGTTCTCGTCCAGCAGCGCGTAGCTCTTCTCGGAGACAACCGGCTTGACCAGGAGGTCGCGCGGGTCCGAGAACGTCTTGCTGGTGACGACGGCCTCAGTCATCAGGCCTCGCTCCCTTCGGTCTCAACGGCCTTGGGGCCAGACACGAAGGACTCGAAGGCGGCCTGGGTGAAGACCACGTCGTCGGAGACGAGCACGTCGTACGTGTTCAGCTGGCCCGGCTCCAGGATGTGAACCTGGGGCAGGTTGCGGGCGGACAGCCACGCGGCCTCGTCGGAGCGCTCGGCGACCAGGAGCAGGTTCTTGCGCTCCGAGACCTTGCCGAACAGGACCTTGGCGGCCTTGGTGGAGGCAGTGCCCTCGACCACGCCGGAGACGACGTGGATGCGGGAGTGGCGCGCCCGGTCGGAGAGGGCGCCACGCAGGGCGGCGGCCTTCATCTTCTTGGGGGTGCGCTGCGAGTAGTCGCGCGGCACGGGACCGTGCACGACGCCACCACCGGCGAACTGCGGCGCGCGGGTCGAACCCTGACGGGCGCGACCGGTGCCCTTCTGGCGGTAAGGCTTCTTGCCACCACCACGGACCTCGCCGCGAGTCTTGGTCTTGTGCGTGCCCTGACGGGCAGCGGCCAGCTGCGCGACGACGACCTGGTGGATCAGCGGGACGCTGACCTTGGCGTCGAAGATCTCCGCGGGGAGCTCGACGGTCCCGGCCTTGTCGCCCGCCGGCGAAAGGATGTCAATGGTGCTCATCGGTTACCTCAGGCCCCCTTGGCCGCGGTACGGACCAGGACGAGGCCGCCGTTCGGACCAGGAACCGCGCCCTTGATGAGGAGCAGGCCCTTCTCCGCGTCAACGGCGTGGACGGTCAGGTTCTGGGTGGTGACCCGCTCGTTGCCCATGCGGCCCGCCATACGGAGGCCCTTGAACACGCGGCCCGGGGTGGCGCAGCCACCGATCGAACCGGGGGAGCGGTGCTTGCGCTGGGTGCCGTGACCGGCGCCGAGGCCCTTGAAGTTGTGACGCTTCATGACACCGGCGAAGCCCTTGCCCTTGCTCTTGCCGGTGACGTCAACCTTGACGCCCGACTCGAACACGGCAGCGGTGATCTCCTGGCCGAGCGTGTACTCGCTGGCGTCAGCGGTACGCAGCTCCACCAGGTGGCGGCGCGGGGTGACGTCGGCCTTGGCGAAGTGACCCTTGAGGGGCTTGTTCACCTTGCGCGGGTCGATCTCGCCGAAGGCGATCTGGACCGACTCGTAGCCGTCGATGTCGTTGGTGCGGACCTGGGTAACGACGCAGGGCCCGGCCTTGACGACGGTCACCGGGACGACACGGTTGTTCTCGTCCCAGACCTGGGTCATGCCGAGCTTCTCGCCCAGGACGCCCTTAATGTTCTTAGCCATCTCGCGCGTCACCTCAGAGCTTGATCTCGATGTCGACGCCCGCCGGCAGGTCGAGACGCATCAGCGAGTCAACCGTCTTCGGCGTGGGGTCGAGAATGTCGATGAGGCGCTTGTGCGTGCGCATCTCGAAGTGCTCGCGCGAGTCCTTGTACTTGTGCGGCGACTTGATGACGCAGTACACGTTCTTCTCAGTGGGCAGCGGCACCGGGCCCGCGACCGACGCACCAGTGCGGGTCACCGTCTCGACGATCTTCTTCGCCGAGGAGTCGATGACCTCGTGGTCGTAGGCCTTGAGCCGGATGCGGATCTTCTGTCCCGCCATGGCTACTCAGTAGTCCTGTCTCTCGTAACGCTCTGGGACTCGGTCGGCTGCCTCCGGAGGCCTTCCGGACGCTGCCCTTCCTCACTCCACCTCCGACCCACGCGGTCGGGCGTGTCGCGCCCCTTCCAGCAAAATCCCCAAAGGGGATTCCCTGCTCAAGGGGTTTGTGGGGGAAGAACACCCACCGAGCGCCTGGTCGGTACCCCGCTGACACTTCCCGGAAGATTCCCGTACTTCCGCCCCTCATAAGGGACGACGAGTACTGCGGGACTCGCTTCCAGTCCTCCCGGCGGGAGGCGCGCAGCATCGGCACTCAACCGAGCAACCTGAACAGTGTGCCATACGGTCGCGAAGAGGCGCCAATCGAAGCTGAAGACCGTACCCCGAGCGGCGCACTTGTCAAACCACCCCGCCGACATACGGGACACTATGGTCGCGAAACGCCCGGGCCGTCGCCGAGCGGGCCCGGTGTCGCCCGGCGGGATGCTTTGTCGGGCCCCGGGCAACCTCCCGGGAGTCCCGGTCGTCCCCTATCACGTATCACGCCGGGGTACGGCCGGGACGGCGCGCTGGACGACGGGACGGAGTCATCTAGTTGAACAGCTCACAGCGCAAGGGGCTCACACGGCGGTCCGTACTCACCGGTATCGCCGTGGCCACGGCGGCCGCCGCCACCGGTTGCAGCACCGGCGGCGCCGGATCCAGCCGGGTCGCCCCCTCCCTCGACGCCCTCCAGTCCACGGGCTCCGGCGGCGCCGGATCGTTCAGCGGCGGCGGGGACGCGCTGCTCCTCCAGGTCATGGCCCACCCCGACGACGACCTGTACTTCATGAACCCCGACGCCCGGCACATGGTCGAGGCGGGCGCCCCCGTGGTCTCCGTCTACGTGACCGCCGGCGAGTCCGTGGGGCAGAACTGGATCGAGGGCATGCCCAAGCGCGGGCCCGACAAGGCGGCCTACTCCTCGGCCCGCCACCAGGGCCTGCGCCAGGCCTACGCCGAGCTCCTGGGCCGGGACAAATTCACTCCTTGGAAGAAGTCCGTCATGGACCTTCCGGGTGGTTGCCGAGCCGAGGTCAACGAGCTCGGCGAGGGCCGCCGCACGGTCCGGCTGATCTTCCTCAACATCGCCATGTTCTCCGCCGGCGAGACCCGGCTCCCCCTGCTGTGGGACCGGCCGTACGCGGTGATGCAGACCCTGGTGGCCACCGGCTCCCCCTGCGGCTCCGTCTCCACCTACCACCACCAGACCCTGGTGGACGCGCTGGTGGCGATCATGGAGAAGTACCGGCCCACCGTCGTCCACACCATGGACCCCGACCCCGACTACCAGGTCCACGACGCCACCCACCCCAAGGACAACGACTACGGGGCGTGCTCGGACCACCGCGACCACACCCCCACCGCGCTCTTCACCTGGAAGGCGCTGGGCCAGTGGGTCTCCCGGCACACCCGGCGCGAGGGCCACCCGCCGCGCTTCACCACCCTCGCCTTCCGCGGCTACTACAACCAGCGCTGGCCCTACAATCTCCCGTCCGAGATCGTGGACGAGAAGTACCGCCTCGTCGCCGCCTACGGCGGCGACCCCGGCTGGGCCTGCCGGAACCAGGGCGGCTGCGGCGACTACGGCCAGGGCGGCGAGCGCCCCCTGCAGAACCGCAAGGGCTGGATCCGCTCCACCCACTACCGCTACCCGGGCCCCACCGCCGTCGCCGACAGCGACCGCTCGGGCCGCCTGGAGGCGTACGGCGTCCTCGGCCTCCAGGCCGTGCGCTGGCAGGAGACCTCCCCCGGCAGCGGCCGCTGGGGCGCCCCCGTCGGCCTCGGCGGCGGCCCGCTGGCGCCCGCCGTCGCCTCGGTCAAGGACGCTAAGGGACACCGGCTGCTGTTCGCCCTGCGCTTCTCCTCCCTGGAGGGCCAGGGCCGGGGCAACAGCCGCGAGATCACCGTCCTGGAGCAGCACAGCCCCGGCGGCGCCTTCAAAGCCTGGAAGAGCCTCGGCAACCCCGAGCACAAGGCCGAGCGCGGCCGCCGCGTCGGCGTGCCCGCCGCCGTCGCCACCCCGGACGGCCGGGTCCACCTCTTCGTCCGCAACGCCGGCAAGGGCCTCTCCAGCCGGGTGCGCGAGCCCGACGGCAGCTGGGGCACGTGGCGGAGCCTCCACGGCCAGGAGATCCAGGAGGGCCTCTCCGCCGCCCTCGACGGGCAGGGCCGCGTCCACGTCTTCGGCATCGGCCGGGACACCGTCCACCACTGGAGCCAGGACGCCCCCGGCAAGCCCGTCCGCGTGATGCCGCTGCACGGCCTGCCCGGCCCCGGCGGCAACCAGATGGGCGCCGCCATCGGCGCGGACGGCGGGCTGACCGTCGTCTACCGCACCCCCACCGCCGCCGAGCCCGTCGGCTACAGCCTGGGCCGGGACGGCAACGGCGCCGACCGCACCGGCGGCTCCGGGCTGCGCTCCTTCACCGGCTACGGCCCGCTCGCCGCCTGCACCCTCCCCCGCCGGGGCGGCCGGGACTCCCTGATGGTGCTGGGCCGCGCCCTGAGCGGCGAGATACAGCTCGCGGACGCCGAGGCCGGCGACGGACCCGTCCGCGCGCCCCGGGGCATCACCGCCGTGGGCGCCTCCGGGCTCGTCACCGACTCCGGCCACCGGGTGTGCGCCGTGGGCCTCGGCCCCGACGCCACCCCCTGGGTCTGGCGCCCGGCCCCCGGCTCGGGCGTCTGACCCCTCCCGTACGCGTGGCCGAGGAGACCGCCCTCACGGGTCTCCCGGGCCCCGCTCACGTTCAACCGGCGCGAGAAGGGGCAGAGGCAAGGGGTGCGCATTCACTTCACCGGGGTCGACCTTGGCCGCGTACGCCTGGACGCCGAGCCCGACCTGCTGTGGGAGACGCTGCTGGCCGCCCACATGCTCCAGACGGGCCAGGGCCCCCTGATCTTCGACGGCTGGCGCGAGCAGGTCCGGGGCAGGCTCAGCGATCCGATGCGGCGCGTCCTCGCCCTGGCCCCGCCCCGCGGCTACTCCCCCGACTTCCTCACCCCGCCCGAGGCCACCGAGGGCCTCGCCACCGGCCTCGACGCCATGCTCTCCCTGCCCCGCACGACACTCCGCCGCGATCTGGAGCTGCTCGCCCCCGACCGCCGCGACCTCCCCTTCGTCCGCCACCTCGCCGAGGGCCGGACCGAGGCCCTCAAGGCCCTGGGCCAGGGCCTCACGGCCTTCCACGACACGGCCGTGCGACCGTATCTGACCAAGGTGCGGGAGCACATCGCCGCCGACCGGGCCACCCGCTCCCAGTCCCTCCTGCGCAGCGGAGTCGAACAACTGCTCTCCACCATCCATCCGCAGGTGCGCTGGAGCCCACCGGTACTGGAGGTACTCGTACCGGGCACGGGCGAGGACGTCCATCTCGAAGGGCGCGGGCTTCGGCTCGTGCCCTCCTTCTTTTGCTGGCGCGCCCCCACCGTGCTCCGCGATCCGGAGCTGCCGCCCGTGCTCGTCTACCCGATCGTCCACGACCCCGCCTGGCTCGCCGACCTCCGGGGCGGGCGGCGCGAGGGCGCCGAGCCACCGCTGGCCGCCCTGCTGGGCCACACCCGGGCCGAGGTGCTGGAGGCCACCGCGCGCGGCTGCACCACCAGCGAGCTGGCCCGCCGGGTGGGGATCGCCATGGCCACCGCCAGCCACCACGCCACCGTGCTGCGCGAATCCGGGCTGATCACCACCCACCGCACGGGCGGCAGGGCCTACCACACCCTCAGCGTCCTGGGCCGGGACCTGCTCAACGGCAACCGCCTCGTCCTCCCCGGTGCCGGGAGGTAGCCGCCTACCGTAGATCCATGCAGCAGCCAATAACGCCCCACGCGGGTCGCCGGCTCCTCGCCGTCAGCGACCTGCACACCGGCATGGCCGACAACGTGGCCATCGCCGAGTCACTGCGCCCCACCACCGACGAGGACTGGCTGATCGTGGCCGGTGACGTCGCCGAACGCTTCGACGACGTCGAACGCACCCTCAAGCTCCTGGCCCGCAACTTCCCCAAGGTCATCTGGTCCCCCGGCAACCACGAGCTGTGGACGCCGACGGGCGACCCGGTCGAGCTGCGCGGTGAGGCCCGTTACGCGCGCCTGGTCGAGCTCTGCCGGAGCCTGGGCATCACCACGCCCGAGGACCCCTGGGCCGTCTGGGAGGGCGAGGGCGGCCCGGTGGCGGTGGCTCCGTTGTTCACGCTCTACGACTACACCTTCCGCACGCCCACGGCCGCCACCAAGGAGGAGTCCCTGGCCCAGGCCCATGAGGCGGGCATCGTGTGCACGGACGAGTACCTGCTGCACCCCGAGCCCCACCGGGGCATCGACGACTGGTGCCGGGCCCGGGTCGCGGCCACCGAGGCCCGGCTGGCCGCCCACGACCCGGAGCTGCCGCTGGTGCTGGTCAACCACTGGCCGCTGGACCGCCGGCCCACGGACGTCCTCACCTATCCCGAGTTCGCCCAGTGGTGCGGCACGGAGCTCACGGCCGGCTGGCACACCCGCTTCAACGTCGCCGCGGTGGTCTACGGCCACCTCCACATCCCCCGGACCACCTGGTACGAGGGGGTGCGCTTCGAGGAGGTCTCCATCGGCTACCCCCGCGAATGGCGGCGCCGGGGCCACCCCAAGGGCCTGCTGCGGCAGATCCTGCCGTACCCGGCCGCCTGAGAACGACCCTTGAGCATGCAAGAGGGCCCGCACACCTCGCGGTGTGCGGGCCCTCTCGTCGACCGTCAGGTCAGACCGTCAAGCAAGCGGACTTACTTGTTGATCTTGGTGACCTGGCCGGCGCCGACGGTGCGGCCGCCCTCACGGATGGTGAAGCGCAGGCCCTCCTCCATGGCGACGGGCTGGATCAGGGACACGGTCATCTCGGCGTTGTCGCCGGGCATGACCATCTCCGTGCCCTCCTTGAGGGTCACAACACCGGTCACGTCAGTCGTACGGAAGTAGAACTGCGGACGGTAGTTGTTGAAGAACGGGGTGTGACGGCCACCCTCGTCCTTCGACAGGATGTAGGCCGTGGCCTCGAACTCGGTGTGCGGGGTGACCGAACCCGGCTTGATGATGCACTGGCCGCGCTCGACGTCCTCGCGCTTGATGCCACGGAGGAGCAGACCGACGTTCTCACCGGCCTGGCCCTCGTCGAGCAGCTTGCGGAACATCTCGATGCCGGTGACCGTGGTGGTGGTCTTCTCGGTCTTGATGCCGATGATGTCGACGGTCTCGTTGACCTTGAGGACACCACGCTCGATACGACCGGTGACGACGGTGCCACGACCGGTGATCGTGAAGACGTCCTCGATCGGCATCAGGAACGGCTTGTCGACGTCACGCTCGGGCTGCGGGATGTTCTCGTCGACGGCGGCCATCAGGCCGAGGAGCTTCTCGCCCCACTCCTTGTCGCCCTCCAGCGCCTTCAGCGCGGAGACGCGGACGACCGGAGCGTCGTCGCCGTTGAACTCGTACTCGTTGAGGAGCTCA